>JAJDBI010000133.1 GCA_029261435.1 Nitrospinaceae bacterium | reverse complement strand
AAAAGCCAGTCGGGTAGTTTGCCCTCACAAGTTGTGAGTTGAGCTTTTTGAGCATGATAATGAGTTGTTGAATATCGGGTAACTTCTTTTCCTTTAACATAATATTTATCTCCAAGTCTGCCTCGAACTTCAAAAATCCTGCTTTGCTGGTTGTTTATATTAAACCGGGTTCTTTTAGCTCTTAGACGAGTTCCATCACTGCGAGTAATGATGACATGGCCAACGGCTTCACCATTCCCGGTCTTATTGTTCACCTTGACTTTGTCGGCTTTAATAACTCTGTCATCTAACTCGATAACTACTTTTCCCCATGCCCAGGCAATGTTTCGATCATTATCATGGGTCATGTGATCGGCGGTTAATAAAACTCCACTTTTGGCAGGTTGATTTTTCTTTTTTACCTGAGGGTGGATAATGGGGTTGCTGACGTTTTCGTCCCAATGAGGGAAGGTGAGTTGCTGGGGCATGGCCAAAGTTTCATTTGTCTTCAGCGGATTTTCATTTCCCCAGAGCCAATCTGTTGAGGGCGTTTCTTCTTGAGCCTCCAGATATAATAGTTCTAACGATGATAGTGGTTTCCCATCTCCCCACAGCCATACAAGGTCCGAAATGTTTAATTTGGTTGTTTTGTTTTCGGATCTGGGAGCACTCAAACCCACTTGCTGGTTGGACTTTGAGCGACGCATTCCCGATTTATATTTTTCATTGGAAAAAGATTCACTCGTCAGAGTGAAGAGTATTCCCAGAATTAAAAAAATTATTTTCATCGTTAAAACATTTTTTGGCTGCCGCAATCAGAAAGATGGAGCCTGTGATGCAAATCAGATCATCCTGATTGGCGGTTTGTTTTACAGCTTGTAACGCCTCGGAAACAGTTTCGAAGGCTTGAGACGGTTTATTATGAGTTTTCAGTTTTTCGACCAGCTTTTCTGGAGCTTCTCCCCGGGGGGGATTAACAGATACCAGGAAAAACTGATCCCCTAGCTGACTTAATATCTTAATAACTTCATCAACCTTTTTGTCTTGCATCAGTCCCAAAACAATAAAACACCGGGAAAACTTAAAGTTTTCACGCAATTCCATCGTCATATTTCTGACACTGGCCTCGTTATGGGCACAATCCAGAACGACTGTTGGGTTTGAGAAAACCGTTTCCAACCGGCCTTCCCATGAAACCATTTTCAGTCCGTGTCTCAGGTGCTCTTCCTTGATATTGAGTCCACGTTCATTTAAAGCCAAACAAGCCGACAAGGCTAATCCTGCATTATTCCTTTGAAAGTGACCACTTAAGGGCAAAACCAAGTTGTTTAGAGCCCGGGTGCCTGATCGATAGCTGAAGAGGTTTTTATCTTTACTCCCAGCTTCAGGAGACACTTGGAAATCAAATCCCAACCTAAAAATGCTCGCCTTACGCTTGTTGGCCATACTTTTGGCGATCTGAAATAGTCTTTCTTCAGGTATATCAGCAAAAACTGTACCGCTTTCCTTTATAATTGAAGCTTTTTCAAAGGTTATTTGCTCCAGGTCTTCCCCAAGGTATTGAGTGTGGTCTCGAGATATGGAAGTGATAATGGATATTTCAGCTTTACAAAGGTTGGTAGCATCCAGTCGTCCGCCCAAGCCAACCTCAATTACATTTATATCGGTATTTTGTTCATGAAAATAAAGAAAGGCTAAAACCGTACCGAACTCAAAAAAAGTGATGGGGATTTTCAGACTTTCCACAGCAGATTTGACTTTGCAGATCAGGTCTACAGCTTGCTGTTTTTCGATCATTTTGCGGTTAATTTGTATGCGTTCGCGATAATCCAGTAGATGCGGAGAGGTATAAAGTCCGACCTTATAGCCAGATGCTTTCAAAATGGACTCAGTGATTGCTGCAGTAGATCCTTTCCCATTGGTGCCACCGATATGAATGGTAGGAGTCTTTAATTGTGGGTCACCGAAATGCTGAAGAAGTAGAGCAGTGTTTTTAAGTCCGAGTTTAATACCGCTTTGTGTAAGACTATAGAGGTAGTTTAGAGCCTCTTGGTATTTAGAGTCATTCATGAAAATTAATAATTGTTAATAGTAGGAATGAGGTGTGATTAATTTTTGTTATTGAGTCTCTTTTCTGCAAGGTAAAATAGTTGTTTGCTAAAATATAAAAACTCATACTTCAAGAGATATTGGGTGCAATATAAAACTATTAAGTGCTGTAATCTGTGTTGTCCGGGAAAAAGCTCAGAGGACATTCAAAGTGCAGGGGCAGACAGAATAAAGCTATGAAGAACGATTCCAAGATTTCGATTCCCCTGATCTCATTTTCCTCCGGCCAGGAAAGGTGGGATCCCGGCACTGAGAAGGGAGAAAAGATTTTTCTTTCCAACAGTTATACCAGAATATCTCCGCCAATGGAACTGCCAGACTTATGTTATGGGGTGCGAATTGAAGGCGTTTGTGATTCTCCATTTCTGCCTTTAGGTTGCCTGGCAGTTTTTTCGAAAATAGATGGGACTGCGTTGGAAGATATTTATGCTGTTGAGGTGCGAGGGGAGTTCCCGTTTGTAGGGAAATGGATGCAAAAAGAAAATTCAGAAGGAATCGCAGGTAGCAGGCGGAAAGTGTTTATGGTTCCAACTCCCATGCATGTTCCTGATAGCCGGGTTTCTCCCATTGCTCCGTCCCTTCATCGAGTTATGCTCTTTAAAGATTTTGCAAGTTCGGGGAAGTTAAGGTTGATCCCTGCTAATAAAGTCCTTTGGACACACCGATTGGTATATGTGCAAAAGTAATATACTTGAAGCGACTTGTTGCTGAGGTCGGGTTAGCCAAGGCAGACAGGGCTCATATCCTTCCAGAACTTTATACCTGCCTGCGTCCAGTCTAAATCTTTAAATGATGCATCATCGATAGAGTGAAACCGCATGATCTTCATGTAATCTAATAGGCTTGATTTGTCAGTCCAAGCCTGTTGGTCGCCAACCGGAACGAAATATTGTTGATTCAAGCGCCATTCCCACGGGTTCGGGGCTAGAGAAAGGTAAACATTTTGAAAGGGTGGCTCGTTACAAGTGTTAGTTAGCCGCTGGAAATAGGTTTTTAGTTGATTGCCTTTCAAGATCATGGAAAAACCGAGGTAATGCCCCCACCAGAAAAGAGTTCGATAAGTATACATTTCGGTTTTGGAAAAATTCTGTGGAATATCCAAGGATAAAAAGGGAAAGCCATTATGGTTTTCACCTCTGGCAATTTGCCCTTTTTCTATATCTGTTCCCGGAGGTAACTGAGAACTGCAGGAGAGCAATTCGATGGTCATCGCTTCTTTGAGTCTGGTTAGGCGACCTTCAACCTTTTTGAGTATGGCAGGTTTGTTCTGGAACACTTCCACATGGCTGATCATTTCCAAATCTTTAGGACGCCAGTCTACAGATACTTCGGGTGGGGTTGGGTCCAGAATGCTCATCAAGTCGAGCAGGCAGGGAAGCTTATAAACAAGGAATTAAACAATAAGGTTGTCAATAACTTTAATTCCCTTATAAAAGTGTTTTACCTGATACCTTTGCCTTTACCTTGAGCTATTTCCTCTTTCTGGCGAGCTAGGATATAAGAATGGACTTGATCTTCCTGATCATCGCTTAGGCCAACTATTTTACAACGGCATACATCCTTGTCATCAATTTTTAAAATTTCGGTTTTTACGGTAAAAGTACCTTTTCCCCTGGGCAAGGTGATTTCAAGAGGATAGGTAGCACCTAGTTTGAATTTTTTGTTATCAAAAGAAATACCACCAGCACTTATGTCTACTGCTACGAGATCTGTGCTTCCTACTTTGATAATAATGGGGTTCTCTTTCGAAGGATAAACTCTGAAAGCCCCTCTGGTTTCAGAAGGATTTTTAAATAGCTTTTTCCCGGTATCTTTAGTTTTCTTTTTCCAGAACAAATTCAACCCTCCTGTTTTTGGCTCTTCCGGGCACCGTGTCATTGGTGGCCAAGGGAAATGTGTCGGCATAGCCCGTTGCAGTCATGCGTTCAGGCTCTGCACCTTTGTCATAAAAGTATCTCAGTACAGCTGTAGCTCGAGCCGCGGAAAGCTCCCAGTTGGTCGGAAATCTTTCGGTAGAAATGGACTCGTCATCAGTGTGTCCTTGGATATGTATCTTGTAATCCGGATACTTATTTACGACCCGAATGACTTCGTCCAGTACGGGTCTTGCGGATAATTGCAAATCCGCCTGACCTGGTTTGAAGAGGCTTGCTCCTGGAACCCGAACTACAACTTTAGCATCACTGGTTTCTACATCCAGCTCAGTTTCATCGGCGACCTCCTGAATATCTTGTAATATATCGTTTGACTTCAAGCCTGTCAAACTTTGAATGCTTTCCTTAACCTCCGCGCTGTCCAGAAGTTCAAGTAATCCGATACTTGCCTGTTCCTCACCAATTATGGCTTCCTTGAATTTCTGCATATTCATGGATGCGATGGAATAATAAAGAATGAAAAAGGTCAGAAGTAAGGTGACCATGTCGGAGTATGTGATCATCCAAAGCGGGGCACCTTCATCTTCCATTCCTTGATCCATATTCCCATTGTTTTTATTGTTGGAGTTGATCTTTTTCAATCTCTCTTGCCATTCTTCCTCAATTTTCTGGAGTTCAGCTGAAAGTTTGTTATCGAACTCCTTCTTTTCACGGAGAAGGTCTTGTTCCAGACGTTCTTTTTCTTTGTCAATTTTCTCTATATCTTCTTTCAGTCCTTTGATGATTTCAGAAGGGAGTTTGGTGCTGTTCTTGTCGCCGCCTCGAGATTCGTACATCACTTTTTCATAAGAATCTATAAGCTCTGATTTTTCTGTAATTAACTTTTCATAGGACTTGATACTTTCCTCGTGTTTTTTCTCCTGTTGTTTTATTTTCTTTTTTATTTCCCCTACCGAGTCTGGTTGTTTGCGCAGACGCTGAACTTCCTGGGCTAAAAGTTCCTTTTCCTTGTCATTTCTGTTTTGCTCATTGCTGTGTTGTTCGAGTCGTTCCTCCAAGCCCTGGTTTCTTAGTTTTAGTTTTTTCAGCGCTTTGATGAGCTTGGGGTCTTTAACTTCTTTAACGACTTCTTTGGTTTCGACAACAGCGGGAGAATCTTTTGCTTTAGAGGCTTTTTTCAGGTCTTTGGCTAGCTTTTCTCTGTCTCTACCGGACTGCTCTAACTGCTTTTTCAGGTCCTTTATCAAGTCCTGATCTTTTTCTCTTTCCAAAGATTCTTCAGCCGATTCTTCTTTGGGTTCTCTATTACTATCAAAAGCTATTTTGGGAGTCGAAAATTGTTTGTTCTGGATTTCTTCTTCTTTTTCCTGGACGGTGGTTTTGAGGACTTCGATCTTTTCCTGACTGAGTTTCAGGACATGCTTGATCTTGGCATCATGCTTTGCTTTTTCTGCATCACGGCGCTTTAGCTCCTTGGCCTGCATACGGAGCTGCTCCTTGACCATTTCCACGCTATCACGGGGACTCATGTGATTTGCCAGGTTTAATAATTATAATGGACGAAAAATACCTGTTTTCAGGGTTTACCTTTTCATCATTTTTTGTTGCATGGGACGACGTAGCTTTGTCGGAATATAGGACGAGAGTTTCTCATATACCAGCATGGGGTTATTGTCCTGAATTATAGATGCCGCCCCTTCGAATATTATTTCAAGATTGATAACTTCAATAAGCGTTCTTGCTCTCAGCTTACCCGCGATGGGATTAAAAATCAGCGACGCGAGAAGACTCCCATAAAAGGTGGTCAACAGAGCTACTGCCATAGAAGGTCCTACTGTTTCAGGGTTGTTCAGTTTTGTCAGCATTTGAACCAAGCCGATCAGGGTACCTATCATTCCAAAGGAAGGCGCGTAAAGTCCCATTTTCTTGAAAACATCCTGAATAATAAAATGCCTTTGCTTCATAGATTCAATTTCAATATTCA
>JAJDBI010000132.1 GCA_029261435.1 Nitrospinaceae bacterium | reverse complement strand
CGGCTTCAAATCAGAAGGAATGGTTTCACTTTCCGAATTCCCTGAAAATGGCAAGAACCTGGAACTCCAGGAAGAGGTCGAAGTCTTTCTTGAAAAAGTAGAAGACAACGACGGCAATGTTGTCTTGTCCAAAGAAAAAGCCAATAAAATTAAAATCTGGGATGATCTGGTTCAAACTTATGAAGCAGATGAAACCATTCAGGGTACTGTTGTTGCTAAAGCCAAGGGCGGGTTGACCGTCGATATTGGACTGAAAGCCTTCCTGCCCGGCTCACAAATCGACCTTCGCCCGATTCGTAATTTGGAAAAATTACTTGGTGAAAAGTTCGACATGAAAATCATCAAGATGAACAAAAAACGCGGCAACATTGTTCTGTCGCGGAGAATTCTCCTTGAAGAGCAACGCAAACAGGTTCGCGAGGGTACTCTGGAGAGAATGAGTGAAGGCAATCTCATCGAAGGTATTGTTAAAAATATCACCGAATACGGCGTGTTCATCGACCTCGGCGGAATCGACGGTCTGCTACATATTACCGACATGTCATGGGGCCGAGTCAACCATCCTTCCGAAATGTTTTCCATTGGCGACAAAGTCACCGTCATGGTTCTCAAATACGATAAAGAAAAAGAGCGCGTCTCACTGGGTCTCAAACAAACCAGTGCCGATCCTTGGGTTGATGTTGACTCCAAATACCCGGTCACTACCCAGATCAAGGGCAGAGTCGTCAGCATCACTGACTATGGCGTATTTGTAGAGCTTGAAAAAGGCATCGAAGGACTGGTCCACATTTCCGAAATGAGTTGGAGCCGTCATGTGAAACATCCGAGCAAAATGGTTTCAATCGGCGATGAGGTCGAAGCAGTCGTTCTGACCCTCGACAAAGATAAGAAACGTATTTCACTTGGCATGAAACAAATCGAGCCCAACCCGTGGGAAAAGATTGAAGACAAGTACCCCATCGGCTCCGAAGTAGAAGGTACGGTTCGCAATCTGACCGATTTTGGTGCTTTCGTGGAACTGGAAGATGGCGTGGATGGACTGATCCATATTTCCGATTTGAGCTGGAAAAAAATCAAGCATCCTTCTGAAATCCTGAAGAAAAAGGACAAAGTCACTTCTGCCGTGCTCAGCATCGACAAGGAAAACTGCCGTATCTCCCTGGGTGTCAAACAGCTACAACCCGACCCTTGGGATGATATCGCGGCTAACTATCCTATCGGTACCGAAGTCAGTGGAAAGATCATCAAAGTGACAGGGTTTGGAGCATTCGCCGAATTTGGTGATGGATTGGAAGGCTTGATCCATGTTTCACAACTCAGCTCTGAAAAGATTACAGATCCTGAATCCGCTGTTAAAGTGGACGATGACATCAAGGCAAAAGTGATTAAAGTGGATACTTCCAGCAAGAAGATCGCTTTAAGCATTAAAGCCTTTGTGGAAAACCTGGACATTTCGCAGATCGAAAAAGAACAGGTGGACTTGGAAGTTTTCAAAGACGAAGAATAAAACCTGAGTAATTCTGGACCCGAAAGGGTCCAGAATCTTGAATATGGAAACTTCACCCCAAAATAAGCCGCAAAAATCCTTCTTCAGATCTTTTATGCGATTTACAGCAGGACTCTTTGCCGTGATGTTATTGGTAACGCTAGGCTCTGCCCTGTTACCAGATCGCTGGAAAACTCCTTCTGGAGAAATCGCCCTGGTCCATGTGAATGGAATGTTGATGGATTCCCGTGATATAGTCCGTCAACTCTCCGAATATCGTCATGATCCACAAGTACGCGGCATTATTCTACGGATTGATTCACCAGGCGGAGCAGTCGCCCCGGCACAAGAGATATACAGTGAAATCATGAAACTTCGGGCCGACCACAAAACAGTTTATGCCTCTATGGGAACCGTCGCAGCTTCGGGTGGATATTATATTGCCTGTGCTGCCGATTACGTTTTAGCCAACCCCGGCACATTAACGGGTAGCATTTCTGCCGTGATGGCTTTTAACAATATTGAGGAGCTGACAAAAAAAGTCGGAGTTAAACCAAGCATCATTAAAAGTGGTAAATTCAAAGATGTAGGCTCTCCTCTACGAGCCATGACTCCAGAAGAGCAAAAACTTTTGCAGGATGTCGTGGATGACGTGCATGAACAATTCGTCCAGGCCATTGCTACTGGTCGAGACCTGCCTCTTGCAGAAGTTCACAAGATCGCTGATGGAAGGATCATGACCGGGCAGCAAGCACTCAAGCTCAAACTGATTGATGAAGTCGGTGGTCTCGAAAAAACCATCGAACTACTGGCAAAAAAACTCGGGGTCCCAGGAAGGCCTAAAGTCATTGAACAAAAAGAAAAAATTCCTTTTCTCGACTGGCTCATGCAAGGATCGCTTTCCAGCGGACTGGCCGAAACTTTAATGCCATCCCCCCGCCCACGCCTGCAGTACGTATGGTCCCCCTGACATAACAACAAGTTACAAGATTTTCCCTGAGTAACAACCAAAACCATCTCCATCGTTTCAGTTCACGGAACCACGTCAACCCGGGCTCTTGGAAAAAGCTTTTCAAGCATCAAAATCACACCTGAAAAACTGGTAAACCCATTAAAATATTGGGCTTGACTTAATTGCACCTGATGATATACTTTCCCGAATTCTTTTTTTAGAGGCAGTTAAAATGTTTACCGGTGGTGGGAGACTTTTTAATGACTAAAGCAGAGCTTGTTGAAAGAGTGGCCAACCAGATCAATCTGACTAAAAAACAGACTGAGGTTGTGGTCAATACTGTTTTTTCTAGTATTACTGAATCGTTGGCAGAAGGAAAGAAAGTCGAGTTGAGAGGGTTTGGAAGTTTCCGAATCCGACAAAGAAATGCCAGAGTTGGACGCAATCCCAAGTCTGGACAGAAAGTCGAGGTTCCTTCCAAAAAAGTGCCTTTTTTCAAGGCCGGCAAAGAGTTGAGGGAACTTGTTGACGAGCACGAAAAAGCTCAAGAGCAAGAGATGGAGTCCTAAAAAGGGTTTTAATTTTTAAAACCCCGCCTCATTCGTATCAATACCAGGGCCATATAGCCTTCTGGCTTTCGCGCGCACCCCTCCTCCGCCAAACACAAACAAGTCTTTATCTTTCAATAACCTTTACAACAAAAGCACGAATTAACGTTCTCCTAACGGGCAGAGGCCCAATCGGAAAGAGTTACATTCGGCCTAAAAATTTATATGTCTGGCAGCACTTACGGAAAAGTCTTTAAAATTACCACTTGGGGCGAGTCTCACGGTGATGGCGTTGGGGTTGTTGTGGAGGGTTGCCCAGCCGGACTGCCCCTCAAAGAATCTGATATTCAAAAAGATCTTGATCGGCGCCGAACCGGTCAAAGCAAAGTCACCACTACCCGCAAGGAAGGTGACAAGATCATAATCATGTCCGGTGTTTTCAAAGGTAAGACCACTGGCACACCTATCTCCATGCGGGTCGACAACAAGGATGCCGACTCCTCAAAATATGAATTGATCAAACACCTGTATCGTCCCGGTCACGCAGACTATACCTATGATATGAAATTTGGGTTTCGGGACTACCGAGGTGGAGGACGTTCCAGTGCCCGGGAAACCGTGGGCAGAGTAGCCGCCGGGGCCATTGCTAAAAAACTTTTAGCTCGAGATAAGATCACCGTCACTGGATTCACCCGTCAAATCGGACACTATTCTGCAACAACGGTAAACTTCAAGGAAATTGAAAAAAATATCGTACGTTGCCCCGATGCGAAAACTGCCGAAAAAATGGTGGACGCTATCATGCAAGCCCGTAAAAATGGCGACTCGTTGGGGGGCGTGGTCGAAGTGATTGCCCGAGGGGTGCCAGCTGGGCTGGGAGAACCCGTCTTCGACAGACTGGATGCCGACCTGGCCAAAGCCGTCATGAGTATCCCGGCTGTAAAAGGGATGGAAATTGGAGCAGGTTTTCAAACTGCCACCATGACCGGCTCGGAATGCAATGATGTACTCGTTATGAAAAATAAAAAGGTGACGACCCAGACCAATAATGCCGGAGGAATTTTGGGTGGCATCTCGAACGGAATGGATATCGTTGTTAAGTTGGTGGTGAAGCCCACTTCATCCATCAACAAAGCTCAGGAAACCATCACCCAAAAAGGGAAAAAAGCTGAAATCCGCGTTGAAGGCAGACATGATCCCTGCGTTGCACCGAGGGCTGTTCCTATTGCCGAGGCTATGGTCGCCCTGACCCTCATTGACCATCTACTGAGAAATAAAACTTCCCAGTTGACCTAACCCTCTCTATGAACTGAGCCTGTTATGAGAGTTGGATTCGTCCAAAACAATCCTGTCTTTTCAAACGTTCAAGAGAATCTTAACCGGGTTGAGAAACTTCTTGAAGGTCACGATGCAGATCTCTTTGTCCTGCCCGAACTCTTTGCCACCGGGTACCAATTCAAAGATATGGAAGAGTCGCGCAGCTTGGCAGAAGTGGTCCCCGGGGGCGTCACCACTAATGCGCTGACCGCCATCGCCAAGAAAACCAATACCTTTATTATCGCTGGCCTTGTCGAGATAGAAGAGGATCAGATCTACAATTCTGCAGTAGTAACTGGCCCCAAAGGGTATATCGGGAAGTATCGCAAGCTGCATCTTTTTGACACTGAAAAAGACTGCTTCCAACAAGGCAATCTGCCACTTCAGGTTTTTGATATTGCAGGCGCGAAAATAGGAGTGATGATTTGTTTCGACTGGCGGTTTCCCGAAACAGCCCGGACTCTGGCCCTTATGGGAGCGGACCTGATCGCTCATCCTTCCAATCTGGTTCTGACCCACTGTCCGCAAGCCATGATCACACGTTGTCTGGAGAACCGTGTTTTTGCAATCACAGCAGATCGGGTTGGAGCAGAAAATCGTTTGAAGGGTGAAGAGTCCCTTAACTTCATGGGGCAAAGTCAGGTTGTCGACCCAAATGGAAATATTTTAATCCGGGCCTCAATGACTGATGAAGAAGTGCATGTGGTTCAGTTGGATCTCAGCCTGGCTCGCAACAAGTCCCTCAACTCCCGCAACCACATTTTTGACGACCGCCGCATCGACCTCTACAGCTCTCCTGAACAACGTCACACCTGATCGTTTAACAACAAAATGCTCCTTGCAACGTTTATCAAAGGGATCAAAAAACGAGTTAACGCTTTGTTGGCGAATAGTGGTTATTGTTAAAACTCTCTATCAGCACTAATCTGGACTTGCTTTGTAGGCAGAATGACTCGAAAAATTGCCCCCTCGCCCGGAGAACTTTTAACAGTTATGGCTCCATGGTGATGGTCGACTATTCTCTTACAAATCGAAAGCCCTATCCCAGTACCCTCATAGGCGCTTTTCCCATGTAATCGTTGAAAGAGCTGGAAAATTCTATCCTTATACTTTTCATCAAATCCGATACCATTATCTTCAATTTGTATGTCCATATTTCCATCGTCATTCAATTGAGAGGATATATTCACAATAGGGTCAACATCTTCTTGCCGGTATTTAAGGGCATTGCTGATCAAGTTTTGAAACAACTGACGTATCTGAAACGGGTCAGCCTCTATGTCCGGAAGCTTATCGACATGTATTGTTCCTCGTGACTCATTTATTTTGGCCTCAAGATCTAACAATATTTCTTTGATGATTTTGTTGCAGTCAATTTTTACAAACTGTGAGTCTTCGACAGTTAATCTTGAAAACATCAGCAAATCATCAATATAACTCTGCATACGGACTGTGGAACTTTGCATACGATCAATACAGTCACGGCTTTTGCCACCAAGGTCTTTATTGAGCTCCTTCAGCATATCTCCAAATATACATACTTTACGCAGAGGTTCCTGCAGATCATGGGAGGCTATAAAAGCAAAATCACTCAGACTTTGATTACTCCTCTCCAAAGAGGCGGTACGCTCACTAACTAGTCTTTCAAGGTTGCCAAGATGCTTTTCCAATTCAACTTCCGCTTGATGCCGTTCCAATTCAGCTTCGATTCGGTTAGCAAATACCTGAACAATGGCTTCTGGATCCAGGCTTTCTAAAATTTCCATATCGTTCATGACCACCAGAAGTCCCCTGCACTTTTTTCCACTGTCATGCAAAGGAACTCCCAGATAACTTTCTACTTCCATTTCAACCAATAACTGGTCCTTCGGGAAAAAACTTTGAACTTTGTTAGGAATGTAGCAGGCTTTATTTTCCAATACGTTTTCACAAGGAGTGTCATTAAGTGAATACTCAAAATTTTCAACCAGCTCTCCATTAGCCCATACTGCTAGAGTTTTGATGTTACTTTGTTTATCTCCTACCAATTCTCCAATAAAAGCATATTTAACACGAAGTATTGTTGCAAGATGCTTGACAATCGATTTTAAAAATTCATCCCCCATAACTGCCGCAGTTCCCACAACAATCTGCTGCATTACTTCATCGACACGTTTCCGTTCGGAAATATCCTTGAAGACCACAACAGCACCTGCCAACTTGTCATTCTCATAGATAGGCGTACTGGTATATTCTACGGGAAGACTTGATCCCTCTTTTCTCCAGAATACTTCATCCCGCACATTACAAATTTCACCATCACGGTACGAATGACATACAGGACAATCATCTATCGGATAATGAGTCCCATCCGGCTTGGAGTGGTGAATCAATAAATGGACCGGTTTATCTTTCAACTCTTCCAGAGAATAGCCCATCAATTTTTCAGCCATGAGATTGATAAAGGTTACCTTCCCATCCAAGTCCAGACCATAAATACCTTCTCCAACTGATTCAAGGATAAGGTTCCTGGACTTGTTGACCTGGGCAAGTTCATGTTCAGCAATGTCTTTTTCGATAAGATTTTCTTTAAACACCTGCAGTGCCTGACTTATATCCGATATCTCATCTCTCTTCGCTGATACCTGAACCGGAACTTCGAGGTTTCCCCTCACAAGCTCCTGCATGGTATGGGTTAAACTTTTAAGAGGATTTAGAAGGCGTCTAATGCCAATGCTGTACACGAGAAATAAAACAAGAGCACCAGAAACTAATAGCAACAAATTCGTGAGCATCATGAAGAAAGACATTTTATCGTGAAAATGATTCGTCAGGGATTGCGCTCGAGTATTGACAATTTCCTGAAATTTCAAAATATTCCCCATAATCAAGCTTTTCTGCTTATCATAATGTTCGCCAAATACCAGCCCCCTTGCTTCGTCAAAGGCTTTTCTCTCAACCGCCTCCATAGCTTTTTCTTCTGTCTCAATCAAATTATCAGAGTGCTTTTTAGCTTTTTCGATATAAGCCAGTTCGCCAGGCAAAACTTTAAGCTTCTTTAGCCTTTCAACAGCTTGATCCCGGCTACGGGTAACCCGAACCTCTGCCCAGAAATTATCATAATGGGCCTGTTCTCCAAACTGAACATAACGGCGAATTTCATCCGTTAAATAATCTGAACCCTGCACCAGTTTCTCCCCCAATCCCTTCAACTCCATTTGCTGTGACAACGCCTGTCGATAGGATTTTTCAAGCACATTCATCTTGTATACAGAAAAGCTGACCAGAGTAAACAAGACAACTATGACGATGAATATATTTCTGAAGGCTGAGAAAATAGACATGATAATTCCTGGTTCGTCTCTATAAACTTATAAAGCGCGAATACCTTAAATAGACTGACAATCTTATAATCAAAGCAAAATGTTTGCCAAAATCCCTCAGAATACGGACCAACAATAATTTAACGGCGGAACACCCTGTAACCTATTGTTTTATAAAATAAATACTGCCAGCACGAAAAAAAACAAATATGGCTTGTGAAGAAAATCCCGATAGAATATCGTGATCATTAAAAATATTTTGCATGGGGATATTTACATGCACTTTATTCGGGTAAACATATGTTTACAGAGCATGAATAAATCAAAGCTTGAAGCATCCATCCCTGTTTATGAACTTGAGAGTGCACAATAGCCTGTCTCGATAAAGATATTACCGTTCAAATACCTCTGAATAATGTGTGCCTGTTTGTGTTTTTTTGTTCGACCATGAAGGATATTTGAAATCGCAAACGTATAGGTTAGAATGACGCTATAGGTTTAATTCAAAGATTTGAGGCTTCCCAATAAGCAGAAATAGAAGCCCTGTTATTACTGAGAGGAATAGAATGGGTAACGAAAAATCACGATTTTTAAAACGAGACGATGGAACTATTTACGATTCTCTAACCAGCGTCACTTGGATGGCAAACGATTCGCGGCTGGATCTGGATAAAGAGGTTTCTTATGCAGAGACAGAAGAATATATAAAAAAAATGAACGAAAAAAAAGTAGGTGGATATAATGACTGGCGTCTTCCGACCGTTCATGAGGCATCATCCATTTTCGACAAGGAAAAATTGAACAAGGACTTCAAGGGCAGCGACATTCATCTAGACTCTGTGTTTCCCCTTGGTGCTGGTAACTGCACCTGGACATCATCCACCCGAGGCAAGGAAGCACAAATCCTGTTCTACATGAACGGCTGTGCCTACTGGTACGACAAAGATGATAAAACTATTTCCCATGGAGCACGTCTCGTCCGACGCGATAGTTAAGCGTAGAACCTCTGCTGGTAACTTGCCAGCTTACGGCCATTTTATCTCGGCTTGAGAAAGTTCCCCCCCTCTTTCTCAAAGAGGGGGAACTACCTATGTCCATCTGTGTTTGTGAAGCTTCCATCATTCACTTCATGCCCGGCGGGGCACATCTGTGACTAATCTTTAATATGCTAACCAAAATCTAACCTGCGAATGTCAAACTACGGCTATACTTTAATTAACAACCGATAAAGTAGGTTTTAGCTATGACACAAAAACAGATTCTCGTTGTCGAAGACGAGGAAGACATTCAAGAGCTACTCAGATACAATTTAGTCAAAGAAGGCTATCAGATCCACTGCGTAGGCTCTGGGGAAGCGGGGTTGCAGGAAGCCCAGAAAATGTTTCCGGATTTGCTGATTCTGGATCTGATGCTCCCGGAAATGAATGGACTAGAAGTATGCCGCCAATTAAAAAGTGATTCAAAGACCCTGCATATTCCCATAATAATGCTGACGGCAAAGGGAGAAGAATCAGATATTGTTTTAGGGCTGGAGATGGGGGCAGACGATTATGTCACCAAGCCTTTTAGTATTCAGATTTTTCTGAGCCGAGTGAGAGCAGTTCTGCGACGCGGACAGGAGCCCGAGTCCTCAGAGGCTGGCATCCTCAACTTCAAGGATCTGCAAATTCATACAGGAAAGCATGAGGTGCGGGTCAAGGAAGAGCTTGTTAGGCTGACCTATACCGAGTTTATGATTCTGGAGTTTCTATCCAAGCGTCCGGGATGGGTTTTTACTCGTGGGCAGATCGTCGACGCGGTGCGAGGGGATGGTTATGCTATCACTGACAGGGCGGTCGATTTCCAGATCGTAGGTCTGCGCAAAAAATTAGGCACGGTTTCTAAATACATAGAAACTGTACGTGGTGTTGGGTACCGATTCGCAGAAGGTTAAGTTCAATGCGTTATAGTTTTCAACTGACTCCCTAATCCCTGGTTCTTAAATGCACAGCCTGAAACAAAGCTTTCATTGTTGAAATATTATGGCTAAAAAAAGAATTCTCTGGCAACTTTTCCCCTCCTATCTTTTGATCACCTTTACAGCACTTCTTGCTGTCGGCGGCTATGCATCCAGCTCTCTGAGAGACTTTTATCACAACCGGACAGCGGAAGATTTAAAAGCTCGCGCATGGTTGATTGAACGTCAAGTTGTAAGAAAAAATTCTCCCTTTGATTCCTCTTTTTTAAATCCCTTGACTCGAAACCTGGGAACAAAAACAAACACCCGCATTACAATTATTGATCTCACGGGAAAAGTTTTAGGGGATTCCCATGAAGACCCTTCCCGCATGGACAATCATGTAGATCGACCTGAATTCAAAACCGCCCTTCAGGGGAAAATTGGCATGGCTTTAAGGTTCAGCAATACTCTGGGAGAACAGATGATGTATCTCGCTGTACCCATCATTCGTGAGGATAAATTATCCGGCGTTGTCCGAACATCCATTCCCATGACTTTCATCGATCGCGAACTACGGACTATAGAATTTAAAATTGGTGGTGTCGGTTTGGCAGTGGCTTTGCTGGCGGCAGGTATCAGTTTGATGGTCTCACGTAGAATCAGTCGTCCTCTCGAGCAGATGAAGCGCGCCGCTGAAACAATTGCCAAGGGAGAGCGAAAAGAACAGTTATCAGTAGCCAGCGACTCTGTCGAAATTTCCGCCTTGTCGAATGCCTTGAACCAAATGGCCTTGCAGTTAGAAGATCGAATTGAAACCATCACCCGTCAACGCAATGAAAGCGAAGCTGTTCTTTCCAGCATGGTTGAAGGAGTTTTAGCCGTGGACGCAGAAGAAAAGATCATTCGCTTAAACACGGCGGCAGGAAAACTGCTTGAAATAGTACCCGATCAAGCAGAAGGTCGGCCCATTGAGGAAGTTGTCCGAAATTCTCATCTGCGTGAATTTATCGAACGCACACTTGGTGGCATAGAAAATGTGGAAACCGACTTGACGATTGGAAATCAAAATGAAATTTTTCTTCAGGCCCATGGTGCTGCTCTAAAAGATTTTCAGGAGAAGTCCATTGGAGCAGTCATTGTTCTAAATGATGTAACGCGCCTGCGAAGACTGGAAACCGTCCGCAAAGACTTTGTTGCCAACGTATCCCATGAACTAAAAACTCCCATTACCTTGATCAAAGGGTTTGTCGAAACCCTTCAGCAGGGTGCTCTGGAAAACCGTGAGGAAGCAGAGCGCTTCCTGGATATCATGTCCAAGCAAGTTGAAAGGTTAAATGCCATTATTGAGGATCTGTTGAGTCTTTCCAGGCTTGAGCAAGGTTCCGAAAAATCAACAATGACTATGGAGAAAACCACCGTCCTTCAAATTCTGGAATCCGCCATCCGCGATTGCGAACAGAAGGCTCTTGACAAAAACACATCCCTCCAATTGAATTGTGCAAACGAATTAGAGGTGATTGCAAATTCGCCCTTATTGAATCAGGCCGTTCTCAACCTCGTAGACAATGCCCTGAAATACAGCGAACCGGGTGGAAAAATCGAAGTAAAAGCCTTGGCATCTGATACCGAAATAATGATTGCGGTTCAGGACTGGGGATGTGGTATCGACACTGCGCACCTTCCCAGACTATTTGAAAGATTTTACCGCGTCGATCAAGCCCGAAGTCGCCAGTTGGGAGGCACTGGACTGGGACTCGCCATCGTCAAGCATATTGCTCAGGCACACGGAGGTTCCGTCTCAGTCAACAGCACTCTCGGAAAAGGCAGTTGTTTCTCCATCCATCTTCCTATTGCCTAAATTTCCGTCTCCTCTTGATTTAAGTTATCCCTGCTGAACAGCACCAAACAAACCTCTGGCCCTCTAAAGTTAAAGCCACAGCAAACAACTGATTTCACAGCTATTACCCACTTATTGTTCAAGACTCAAAACCCCTTGCCACTTTTTCCCCGTCTTCGTTTTCAAAACCTAACACAAACCTAATACTAGACAGCTATAAACCTAATGAAGGAAAGATAGATTAGCTGTGAGAATAACAGCAATCATTTAAGGAGTTAACCATGATCAAGAAATTGGCAATCGTTTTACTGGTTTTGTTCTGGACCGGTTCAGCCTTTGGAGGGAACATCGAAGTAGACCCCCAACTCTCAAATTATAGCAAGCAGGGTGGAGTGAGCGGAAACATTTCCAGTGTCGGATCAGATACCCTGAATAATCTGATGACTTTGTGGAGTGAAAAGTTTAAGCAGTTTTATCCCAATATAAACATTCAGGTTGAAGGAAAAGGGTCTTCCACCGCACCGCCAGCATTGATTTCCGCCACCGCTCAATTGGGTCCAATGTCCCGCGCGATGAAACAAAAAGAGATAGACGCTTTCGAATCCAAATTTGGTTACAAGCCAATACCAATCAGGGTCGCAGTCGATGCCCTCGCAGTTTTCGTCAACAAGGATAATCCGATCAAAGGATTAAACCTGGAGCAAGTGGATGCACTGTTCTCCAAAAGCCGGAGACGTGGCCACAAAGAAGTAACAACCTGGGGTGATCTGGGTGTTACCGGAAACTGGGCAGACCGACCCATCAGTGCCTATGGACGTAACTCCGCCTCTGGCACGTATGGCTTTTTCAAAAAGTTGATCATGAAAAAAGGCGACTACAAAGATCAGGTGAAAGAGCAACCCGGGTCTGCTTCGGTTGTTCAAAGTGTCAGTGTAGACCCCTTTTCTGCCGGATACAGTGGAATCGGTTATAAAACATCAAGCGTACGCGCACTGCCTTTGGCGGAAAGTGGAACAAGCTTTGTTGCACCGACAGCCGAAAATGCTCTGGCAGGCGAGTATCCTCTGGCCCGGTTCCTCTACATCTACGTAAACAAGGCACCGGGAAAACCTCTCGATCCCTTGACCAAAGAATTTGTAAAAATGATCCTTTCAAAAGAAGGCCAGCAGGTGGTCGTCAAGGGAGGCTATTTTCCAATCGCTAAAGCCGTGACCGATGAAGATCTTCAAAAAATCTCAGCGATCATGACTAATTGATTGAATGAACGTAAGAACCACTAAGCCCGGCACGGAGTCTACAAAACCCGTCCGGGCTTTTTTTGGTAAAAGTCTGGTCCAACGACAGTTTGCCGACTCTATGGCCCGAGGGGTTGTTACAACCGGAGGCTGGATCATCATCCTTTCCATCCTCGCTATCCTTTTTGTCATCATCGCAGAAATTTACCCGCTTTTTAAAAGCCCCACTGCTACCCTGATTTCAGAGTTTAAAGCGCAAGGCGTTCCATTAGCCATCGGAATGGACCCTTACCACGACAAGGCTTATACCATCGAACGCGATGGCATTCGCTTTTATTCCCTGCAGGAAAAAAGTTTCGAGTCTAAACCTGACCTGCCAGATTGGGGATCCGCCCAGGTAACAGGAGTTTCACCTTCGACTAAACATTTCCCCGTACTGGGACTTTCAGATGGCCGAGTCTACCCCATCAATGTCGAATTTCGCTCCGTCTACAATTCAGAAAGTCAACGCACCATCAAGCCGCAACTAAAGTCTGAGTCGCCGATTCAGGTTCGTACGGATGGCACTCCCGTTACGTTATTGACTCACATCAAAAACGAAAAAGGTTACCAGATCGCCGCTCAGTCAGGACCCGGCAAGATCACTCTTATTCAAGCCCGATTGCGCAAAACCATGATGGGAACAACGCGCAAAACCGTGTCGCAGGAAACCCTGACCATTCCCGCCGAAGGTGAAATTACAGCAATGGTTTTTGATGAAGCCTATAACAGTCTGCTATTGGGAACTTCCTTTGGGCAGATTTTACGCATTGACATGGAAGACTCGCAAAGTCCGGCTCAATTGATCGGGGCAACTCCTAAACCGGAAATTGGGGTGTCGAATCTTAATTATGTACTTGGAGGATACACTCTGGTCGTTACAGATTCGGAAGGCCACGTCAATTCCTTCCAACTGCAGAAATCGCAAACCGGAAAGTTTACTCTCAAGAAAATTTACGAATTCCAGCCGCATAATAATCCATCAGGATTATTCAGCTATTCCCTGCGCAACAAAGGCTTCCTGACCGGATCAAAAGAAATGGTCCGTTTACACTATGGCACAACAGGGGAGAGTCAGCTTGAGTTCCCTTCTCAGGAAAAATCCAGTTACACAGCGGTAACTTTAGCTCCAAAATTTGATGGCATTCTGACTGCAGACAATTCAGGAAATCTACGTCGATGGGAGATGGAAAACCCTTATCCTCAGATTTCACTAACAGGTCTGATGGGTGAAATCTGGTATGAGGGCTATGAAGGCCCGGAATATGTCTGGCAATCCACCGGTGGCACCGATGAATTCGAATCCAAGTTCAGCTTGGTTCCCTTGATGTTCGGAACCCTTAAAGGAACTGTTTACGCTATGTTTTTTGCAGTCCCTCTGGCATTGTTCGCTTCCTTTTATGTATCTCAGTTCATGAAACCTGACCTGAAGCGAATTATCAAGCCCGTAATAGAAATCATGGCCGCACTACCCAGCGTAGTACTTGGTTTTTTTGCCGCTCTGGTGATCGCTCCCCAGGTCGAAACATTTTTACCAGGAATCATAATCATGCCAATTGTTGTTACGGCTCTGATAGTGATCGCTTTGCTGGCTTATGAGTTATTTCCTGGAATGCGTTTTTTGGCAAAAGATGGAAGGGAAATTTATTTACTGATATTCATCACTCTACTGGGTGGATCTCTTTCGTTCTACGGAGGAACTTTGATTGAGTCTTCTCTCTTGCTGGGAGATCACCGGGTCTGGCTGAAACAGGTTCTTGAGGTGACTTACGATCAGAGGAACGCACTTGTAGTGGGACTGGCCATGGGATTTGCCGTCATCCCGATCATTTTCACCATCGCCGAAGATTCGCTATCCAATGTCCCGGAACATCTCAGGGCTTCTTCACTCGCATTGGGAGCCACCCCCTGGCAGACAGCACTCAACGTAATTCTGCCGACCGCAAGCCCGGGAATATTTTCGGCGATCATGATCGGTTTCGGGCGGGCTATTGGTGAAACCATGATTGTTCTCATGGCTACTGGAAACACCCCGGTCATGGAGTGGAGTATGTTCAATGGCTTTCGAGCCTTGTCCGCAAACATCGCCGTGGAGCTTCCGGAAGCGCCGGAAGGGGGAACTCTGTTCCGTATTCTTTTTCTCGCAGCATTTCTGTTATTTGCCATGACTTTTATTATTAACACTTTAGCCGAACTGGTGCGTTTGAGATTGCGTAAACGTTATCAGGGACTTTAAGAATGGCCGTTAATATTGGCAAGAAAATCTGGAAACGTGGAGACCTGTTCATCTGGTTGACAGGAGCCGGTTTGGCATTATCCCTCATCTTGACCACCGCCCTGCTTATGGGCATTGTGGTGAACGCCTTTGGTTCCTTCTGGCCGGAAAAAATACAAATCCTTAACCTCAATGATGGATCAAAGGTTTTGGGAACTCAAGTGGGGCGTGAAAGCATCCCCAACTATGGGACACCAGATGAACGTAAGGAGACCTATCGAGTTCAAATTAAAAAGGCCAACCGAGATATCTATAATTCCGATTTTGTCTGGATTGATGAAGATAAAATTAAAATCATTCAGTTTCCAGAGGAAGTAGTAGCTGTAACACGAAGAGAGTGGGGGTATTTCTTTGGTTATATCAAAGAAGTCCTGGATGGTGATCAGGTCATCGCCAGGGGAACCCGGGAAAGTTTAAAAGTTCTTCAAAGTCTTTTGCCTGAGGTAACAGCAAAGAATAAAAAAATTGAGAAAAAAGAAATTGGCGCTATCAACTACAAACTGGAACGGGTCCGCTTAAAGCTGAAGAGACTCAATCTGAAAGGAATTTCTGAAGGACCGGAAGTAGATGAGCTGAATCAGGAAATCCCAGAACTGCAATCGAAATACAGTGAGCTTGAAAAAAAACTTCACGAACTTCGTGAATCGCAAACTGGAAAAGTAGTTCTACAAACTATAGAGGGCCGAGAAAAAACTTTGCCTCTTGCTCAGGTTCTTGATATTAACAACCCCAATTCTTTTTCTCTGCTGGATAAATTTGGTTATTTTCTCAAGAGCATTAACGATTTTTTCTGGGACGATCCACGTGAAGCCAATACCGAGGGAGGGGTTTTCCCCGCTATTTTTGGCACCGTCTTGATGGTGATGATGATGAGTCTGCTGGCGACACCATTGGGAGTTCTGGCCGCCTTTTACCTTCGCGAATATGCCCGGCAGGGCACAATGGTCAGCATAGTGCGCATCGCTGTGAACAATCTTGCAGGCGTTCCATCCATTGTGTTTGGCGTATTTGGAGTTGGTTTTTTCATATATTTCATTGGAGGCTCCATCGATCAAATATTCTTTCCCGAGGCACTTCCTACTCCGACTTTTGGAACCGGAGGTATTTTATGGGCCTCACTGACCATGGCTTTACTCACCGTGCCGGTAGTGATTGTTTCCACCGAAGAAGGTCTGGCGGCAGTGCCTAAAGGCACGCGGGAAGCCTCACTCGCTTTGGGAGCCACAAAATTTGAAACCACATGGCGTGTGGTGCTTCCGACAGTCATGCCTTCTATTTTGACGGGACTCATTCTTGCCATGGCACGAGCTGCAGGAGAGGTTGCACCTCTGATGATCACAGGGGTGGTGAAGCTGGCACCCTCACTGCCTGTAGATGGGTTGTGGCCTTTCATCCATCTGGAACGGAAATTCATGCATCTTGGCTTCCATATCTATGATGTCGGTTTTCAATCGCCCAATGTCGATGCGGCCCGACCCATGGTTTTTGCCACAACTTTATTATTGATCCTGATGGTCATTCTTTTAAATATAGCGGCCATATATTTGCGAAATCGTTTGCGCAAACAACTCACCGCTTCTGCAGTTTAAAATCGGAAATTAAAAATGTTCAGCGAAAAAAAAGGGTACTTGATAAGCGATTTGAATACAACAATGGGCAATTTAGATACAGCAATGAACAACTTTAATACAGCGATGGCTGAACGATCTATATACAACAATAAGGTAATCGTAATTGATAGTGAAAAAAAATCGAACAAGCCATCTGAGTGTAGCAATGAATAATTTGAGCGTAGTAATGCTGAACAATCTTTTTATGGGAAGACAATGAAAACCCTCGATCTACAGAACAAGCAGGATCTGATGATTTCCATTAAGAATGTGAACTTTTTCTACGGTGAAACCCAGGCTCTTAAAAGTATCAATATGATTCTTCCTGAAAAAAAGATCACTTCTTTCATTGGCCCATCAGGCTGCGGCAAGTCAACCTTGCTCCGGTGTCTCAACCGTATGAACGACTTGGTCGAGGGAACACGCATGGAGGGGGATATACTGATCGGCGGAATGAATACCACCGACCCGGCCCTGGATGTCAGTGAACTGAGAAAAAATGTCGGCATGGTTTTTCAGAAATTCAATCCATTTCCCAAGACTATTTTTGAAAACGTTGCCTACGGTCCCCGCATTCATGGAATGAAGGATAAAAGGAAACTGGCAGAGATTGTTGAAAAAAGTTTGAAGTCGGTGGCTCTTTGGGAAGAGGTCAAAGACAGGCTCAACTCCACCGCTCTGGCCCTTTCTGGCGGTCAACAGCAAAGGCTTTGCATCGCCCGCGCCATAGCGGTGGAACCGGAAGTTCTCCTCATGGACGAACCCTGCTCGGCACTCGATCCGATTGCCACAGCCCGAATAGAGGAATTGATGGTCGAACTGAAAGAACATTTCACCATCGTCATTGTGACTCACAATATGCAACAAGCCGCGCGAGTGGCCGATTTTACCGGATTTCTGTTACTCGGAGAGTTGATAGAATTTGGTCCAACAGAAAAATTATTCACCAATCCTTCCGTCCCCAAAACGGAAGACTATATAACCGGCCGATTCGGTTAAGGGGAAAAGATGTCTCGACATGCCATACACCTTGAAAAAGCTATCAATGAACTGAAGCGACTGATTCTTCATTTGGGCACAGATGTTGAGGAAAGCGTCAGGCTTGCGGTCCAATCCCTGACCGAGCGAAAATCCGAGCAGGCAAAACAAGTCATTGATGCGGATTACGAAATTGACCAACGGGAAGTGTTTGTAGAAGAAGAGTGTCTCAAAATTCTGGCCCTGCACCAACCGGTCGCCAACGACCTGCGTTTGATCATCGCTATTTTAAAAATCAATAACGATCTTGAACGCATTGCTGACCTTTCAGTCAATATTGCAGAGCGCGCCGTTTATCTTTCCGACAAAGTAAAAGTCGACCTGCCCTTTGATTTGCAGGATATGGCCGAGAAGGTTCGGTCCATGTTAAAGCGGTCCCTCGATGCTCTGGTTAATCGAGACAGTAAACTGGCACAGCAGGTTTGTGAAGATGACGATGCAGTCGATGACCTGAACCGGGAAATGTATAAATGCGTCGAACAAGCCATAAAAAAAGATCCGGATAATTTGAATTCCTACATCCAGCTCCTTTCCGCTTCCCGCTATCTCGAACGCATGGCCGACCACGCCACCAATATCGCCGAAGACGTGATTTATCTGATCACCGGTGAAATCATCCGCCATGGCAGCAACACCGATGAAGCGGGATTCTGAACAATAAAACACTATTGAACCACCCACACCTCAATCCTCTCATCTAGAGGGAAAAGATTAGGGTGAGGTGAGTTTTTATTGAATTTCTGCCCGCCCCATCAGGGGGTCATGTATTTCGGGTTATCGAGCATAAGACCGAAGGCGGGGACTTTTTCTGGCTGGTGGGTCAGGGCCCGGTACATTTCATGGAACGATTCGGTATCGAGGCTGTCGTCCATCAAAGCCGCCAGTTGTTCCGGGGTGATGGTATTCATCGAGTTTTCTGAAAACAGGGAGGTTCCGATTCCCGTCCAGTGCGAAGACACAAACCCCTGATGCACCAGATGTGTGGTGCCCAGTTTATATTCCCCGGCTTTAATCAGGATGTATTGGGCTATGTAGGCAGGAACGCAACGACCAATGGCCACCACTCTCGAAGGGTTTTCTGCCGGGTAGACAAAAAGTCCTACTTTCGTATTGCCCATCCCGCTAAGGTCTTTACGGATACTTGTTAGATATTTCTCATAACGTTTAGAGAGCCATGCTTCCAGCTTCACCGGCTTATGGGAAATGGACAAACAGTCTTCTTCTGCCAGAGCGGGCTGAACCATCAACGTCATCAATAACAGAGTAACGCTGAGAATAGCTGATTTCTGAAGCATGCATCCTCCTTACATCATACTTAGTTTGGTGTCGCGATTTTCACATTCGGCGACTTCAAACCAAAAAATGGAACCAGATCATTCGGCACAGATAATTTCCGATACAAAACATGAAACTCCTCATCGGAAATATCCTGCTTCAACAATTGTTTAACCTGATCAGCCGATACCAGTTGTTGTGAGGGTTCATCAAACATGGTGACACCCACACCCACCCAATGGGAATGGACAAACTGTTGCTGCACCAGACTCTCCACACCAGTGCTGTATTCCAGGGATTTTTTGATAATGTGTTGGGCGATATAGGCGGGCACACATCGCCCCACTGCAATCACTTTTGAAGTCTCGCCCATGGGGTACACCCTCAAGGCCACACGTGTGGAACCGATTTCCCCAAATTCCTTAAAGACCTGCTTTCTTTGTTTGCGAAAAGATTTGGAAATATAGCCTTCAATCTTGATGCGTTTTTTATCGACAGGCTCACATTCTTTCTCCGCAAAAACCGGCGATGCACCCATGAACGCCAAAACCATCAAACCGGTTATTATTCGTACTCCAAGTTGCCTCAATACATCGCGCTGTTTTATAAATTGCATCATCAATTTCCTTGTTTCTCCAATTTGAGGCAAATCCTCTGTTATAATAGTTCAACCCCGATTGACCTTTGCTCTGCCTATGGGGTCGTTTGTTTTTTAATGAATTCTTCAGCGCTTTGTTCGCTTGAAAAATAATATTCCTTATCGTTGATGGTTTTTTTGATAGCTTCAGATTTTGGGATATACACCCCATTATTGGGGTCCATTACCATTTCTGTAGGTTCCTGTTCCGCTGATGTTTTTTCAGGGAAAATCGCGCGCGCGACAAGAATCAACAGGACGACGACAATTCCAAATAGTGCTAAACGGGCCATGCAGACAGTTTAAAGTTTTGCAACAGGAAATACAAGCAGGCAGAAATTGCAATAACAGGCTTTGTCACACTACTACACCTTATGAACGACGAAACAACCACAGACAAACCGGATCAGAATGAGTCCCGGTTACCAGCAGTCCGAACTAAAGGGTCGCTGTTACCCCTCGACCCTTTCACCGCCTACCTTCAGGAAGTCAAAAAATATCCGCTTCTGTCGGCAGATGAGGAAAAAGAACTGGCCGTCCGTTATAAAGAAACCGGCGACTTGGAATCAGCCTATAAACTGACCACTGCCAATCTGATGCTGGTCATTAAAATCGCAATGACTTTTAAGCGCGAATGGCAGAACCTGATGGATTTGATTCAGGAAGGCAATGTGGGCTTGATGAAGGCGGTTAAAAATTTTGACCCGTTTCGGGGAGTGCCTCTTTCTGCCTACGCTACCTGGTGGATAAAATCCTATATCCTGAAACATATTCTTGATAACTGGCGGTTGGTGCGAGTGGGCACTACCAACGCACGGCGAAAATTGTTGTTCAACCTGAAGAAGGAAAAGGAAAAGCTGGAGCGGGAAGGGTTTGACCCCACCACCAAGTTACTGGCCGAACGGTTCGGGGTTGATGAGGGCGAAGTCATTGACGTTTCTGCCAGCATCGGTGCGATGGATGTTTCCATCGACACACCTGTTCACCCCGGCAGCACCATGACTCCGGCGCAAACTCTTACAGATGGGAAATCCATTGAAGACAATGCGGAACTCAATCAGTTCAAGGAAATTCTCAATAAAAATATCGAAAGCTTTAAAACCGGATTGAACGCAAATGAAATAGAGATCCTGGACAAACGTATCCTGTCCGAAGATCCTTTATCGCTACAGGAGCTCGGCGATCAAAGAGGGGTCACGCGAGAAGCCGTGCGCCAGGCCGAACAACGATTAATAAAAAAATTTAAAACCTTTATCGAAGAAAACATGCCGGAAGCGGCAGACTATTTTCAAAACTGAGGAGGAGTATTATGAGTACCCGGACTGAAACCGATAGCATGGGAGAGATTGATGTCCCATCCAGCAGTTACTATGGAGCCCAAACCGCACGATCATTGATTCACTTTGATATTGGCACCGAAACCATGCCACGCGAAATTATCCGGGGACTGGGTATTCTAAAAAAAGCTTCGGCCATGGTCAATGCAGATTTGGGGCTCATGCCGGAGAATATCAAAGATCTCATTTGTCAGGCCGCTGATGAAGTGATCGAAGGTAAACTGGACGAGCATTTTCCTCTGAGAGTTTGGCAGACCGGTAGCGGAACGCAGTCCAACATGAACACCAACGAGGTTATCGCCAATCGGGCTATTGAAATAGCGGGTGGGGTGATCGGCTCCAAAGACCCGGTGCACCCTAACGATCACGTTAATATGGGTCAGTCTTCCAACGACACCTTTCCCACTGCGATGCATATTTCGGCAGTGGAGCGCATTCGTGACGCACTCATCCCTGCCATATCAACCCTGGCGAGTTCGTTTCAGAAAAAAACCGACGAGTTTCAAGACATCATAAAAATTGGTCGCACCCATCTGATGGATGCGACTCCACTCACTCTGGGTCAGGAATTCAGCGGATACACGACGCAACTGGAATATGCACTCGACCGCATTAATGGTTGTATGCCGAGAATGTATCAAATCGCTCTCGGCGGAACCGCAGTGGGAACAGGGCTGAACTCACATAAAGATTTCGCCGTAAAAGTCGCCAGTCAAATTGCCGAGCTCACCGGTTGCCCCTTTGTCACCGCACCCAATAAGTTTGAGTCTCTCGCAGCTCATGACGCCATTGTCGAAGCCAGTGGTATTTTAAAAACCATCGCCTGTTCACTGATGAAAATAGCCAATGATATTCGCTGGCTCGGGTCCGGTCCTCGATGTGGAATCGGAGAAATTACCTTACCGGCCAATGAACCGGGAAGCTCAATCATGCCAGGCAAAGTCAACCCAACCCAGTCAGAGGCAATGACCATGGTTGCGGCCCAGGTGATCGGCAATGATACCGCCATCAATGTCGGGGGGTCCTCCGGCAATTTTGAACTAAATGTTTTCAAACCGGTGATGATTTACAACTTACTCCAATCCATTCGTCTGCTTGCTGACTCCTGCCGGTCTTTCAACGACCATTGTGTGGTTGGCATCGAACCTAATAAAATACAGATCGAGAAACACCTTAACGGATCGCTCATGCTGGTAACGGCTCTTAACCCACATATCGGTTATGACAATGCAGCAAAAGTAGCCAAGAAAGCCTATCAGGAGAACAGCACTTTGAAAGAAGCGGCAGCGGCTTTGAATCTGCTCACACCAGAAGAGTTTGATGAAAAGGTACGGCCTGAAAAAATGACCGGCCCGAAGGAATGAGGACTGTAAGACAGGGTGCTCTCAAAAACTCGACCCATTACAAAAAAAACAGGGCAGGAAGTATATGATTCAAAGCTGGGAAACTTTTTTAGGAATTGTCGTTGTGCTGGCCATCCTGCTTCCCATTATTCTTAAAAAACTGTACTGACAAGGTCAAGTGGGAAAAAAGGTCAGGGTTTCTTATGTGGACGATTTAACTTTTTAAAAGCCGCGACCCCGACAAACACTCCGTTCTGGTTGGTCACTGCCACACATTCCGCTTCATGTTTTGCCATGATTTCCGCTGCTCGAGTCTCAGGTTCATTACCTTTAATCGTTATAATAGGTCCCATAAACTCCTGAACGGGAGCACTGGCTCGTGACTTGAAACCTATCAGTAAACGCTCTGCCGACACAATCCCCACCATTTCGCCCTCATGCTGAATAAAAGCATGTTCACATTTATTGATATTAAGGTATTCAATTGCGTCAGAAACACTGGTTTTCGAATCCAGAGTGGGAGCGGGAGAGGCAATCCTTCCTATTAAAGACATGACCGTAAGATCCTCGTCTCTCTTGCGAAGCTAGTTTTTTTTTAGTCACATAAACACACCTGAATTATATTGGAATAGGAATAATAATCCAACCCCAAATCAAGCCGAATTTCTCGAAATACATTGAAAAAAGGGAATATCACTCATTACCGAGCAGATTTCTGCTTTCTCTCTAATACAAAAAATTCCGGAAAACCAGCTTAACTCCCTTCAACCAGCTGCTCACTTCCTTTTTATTTGCTTGCATTTATATTATATTATCGCTAGATTTACACTATTAAACCAACACACATACAGTCTATTGATTCCATGGAAACTCTTAAGGATTTAGAAGCCCTGAAGCAGGCACCCATTTGCAGTTTTTTTCTGAAGGCGGAATTAGAGCGTATTTACAACGCTGGGGAAAAACTGACCCTGAAAAAAGATCAGGTGCTTTTCTCAGAAAGTTCCTCCCAGGAAACTTTTTACATCATTCTTTCGGGAAAGATGGAGGTCTATAAAAAACAAAAACAAATAGCCATTCGGGAAGCTGGGGATTTTTTGGGTGAAATGGCTTTACTGGAATCCAAACCCCGTTCTGCCAGCGTGAGAGCTTTTACTGATGCTGATGTTCTGGAAATCGATAAAAAGACCTTCTTTGAATATTTTGCTCCGAATCCAAAAGTAGTTTGGGAGATTTTAAAGGTCATCTCGGCCAGAAACAGGGCAGACCTGGAAGTTATTGTCGCCAGCTACCAGGAAATCAGGAACAGCCGGGAAAAATATCGCAAAGTGGTCGATGCAACATCCGACATTATTATCCAGACAGACCCCAAGGGAAAAATTATTTTTGCCAATAAAGCAGTCAGTTTTTTAGGGTTTGATGTATTTGACCTGATTGGTAAAGACTTTGAAAGTTTTTGCGAAGATACTCTCAGCGATACCAGCAGAGCTCATATCCTGACCCGGCGTGTCGGCCCTCGAGCCACGACCGATCAAGAAATTTCCTTGAAAGTGAACGAACAGTCCACTCTCTACGAGGTCTGTCGTTCCATGAGCTTTGTGCTAACGGCCACAGGGATGTGGAACGTGCCACAAGAATTTGTTATGAAAAGAGGTGCACAGAAAGAATTCCAAGGCACCATGATCGTGGCACGAAAAGAAAAGTACGGAAGTTATCGTCTGGTTTAACCAAACAAACGAATGCCCCCCTCATTAACCCCACTTAACTTTGATCCCCTTCAAATTATTTGATGGGGGAAGATTGGCGAAGTTTTTATATATTGGTTATGGAGTCCAGAAGTTGGGACTCGGAACCTTCACCGGAACCTACCAGAATCTCCTGGACTCTTGATTCAATCAATGCATCCAGGTTTGTGCTGGATTGCAATAGCGATCCTAAATCATTTTGCGGGCTTGCCCGATCGCTCAAGAACTCCACGATGCTGTTGGTAGAAATTCCTGATTGCTCAAAAATATTTTGCAACTGGTTTAACATTTCGTCCAGCCCTTCTCCAGACTTGGCTCGAAATGCAATCAATTCAGTTGCCGATAATTCTCCGCTTTGGTCGGTGTCGATAGAATCAAAATTATCTACAAGATCTTGACCGTTCCCGGTCACATCTACATTGTCCTTAATTTCATTGGGGTCCAAGCCACCCGAACGGTTGGCGTCTGATTTCTGAACCTGCTGGAATGCCTTCTGGGTAAAACTGTTAAGAATGGTTGAACCGAGTCCTTCAGTGCCTCCGACCATTGAATCATCCTCCACCAAAAAGATGTTTAAAATTGGGCTATCCATGCCCTGTACATCCTTAACGGCAACCGCGAAAAAGGGCATA
>JAJDBI010000131.1 GCA_029261435.1 Nitrospinaceae bacterium | reverse complement strand
GGCCATTCGAGCGATTGATCTGGGTCGTTAAGAATAAACTTTAGAAACCTTTAAACAATAATTCCCATGGAAAATTTTCAGTATTTTTTATGGCAGTTTGGCGAACGGTTCAACGAACTTTCACAAGGCAAGAAAGTGGCGGCCCTGTCTCTTGTGGCTTTGGCACTGGCATCTTTGTTAGTGATGTCTTTTTGGTTAAAGACCCCAGATTTTCAGCTTCTATATGCCAACCTGTCTCAGGAAGATGCAGGAGCTATTGTTGTTAATCTGAAATACCAGCAAGTTCCCTATGAACTTTCCAATCAAGGTCGGACGATTCGTATTGCCTCGGACCAGTTACATGAGGTGCGATTGCAGTTGGCCAGTGAGGGACTACCAGAAGGTTCTGATGTTGGTTTGGAAATTTTTGAAGACACTCCATTGGGAATGACGGAATTTGTACAGAAGTTGAATTTTCAAAGAGCCTTGCAGGGTGAGCTGACCCGTACAATCAAAACCCTTGACGCGGTGGCCCAGGTTCGGGTCCATCTGGTTATTCCAAAAGACAATTTGTTTCGCAAGGATAAACCCAAGGGCAAGGCTTCTATAACGTTGAAAGTGAAATCCGGTAAAACTTTGACTGAAACCCAGATACAGGGAATCGTTCATTTGGTTTCTGCCAGTGTCGGGGGTATCGCCGCGCAGGATGTGGTGGTGGTCGATTTGAAAGGTAACTTACTATCTGGGGGAAAAGAACCTTCGTCTGAGGCAATGTTGTCGTCGTCAAATTTCAAACATAAAACGCGAGTTGAAAGAGACCTGCAACAAAACATCATCAAAATGCTGGAAGACGCATTAGGACCGGGAAAAGTGATCGCTAAAGTCACAGCGGCTTTGGATTTTGAAAAGGTAGAAAGAACTGAGGAAATCTATGATCCGGACTCGCAGGTTGTGAGAAGTGAGAATCAGGTCAGCGAAACCTCTACGGGTGCTGTACCTCCGGGCGGAATCCCCGGTGTTCAGGCCCTGGTACCTACCGGTGATTCTCCGGGAGGAGTTGCCGGGCAGGCGGCTCAGAGGAATAAATCGAATGCTCTGTTCAATTATGAAATCAACAAAGTTGTTCGGCATGTATCGAAACCTCTGGGAGAGATTTCCAAACTCAGTGTTGCAGTGATGATCGATGGCACTACGGTCGGAGATCCTGCAGAGTATCAGCCGCGATCGCAGGAAGACATGGACAAGTATCTGCAAATCGTCCAGTCTGCGGTGGGGTTTGATCAGGATAGAGGAGATATTATTCAAGTTGAGAACATCCAATTTGATCGATCTGAACTAGAAGCGCAGAGAGAAAGCATTGCTCGCGCAGAACAGATTGATCTTGGCATGGAAATTGGAAAACTGGTGGTGGGACTTGTGTTCCTCATTCTGTTTTTCACTCGGATCATTCGCCCTATCATCAATTGGATGACGATGTCGGTGGAAGTGGTTGCGGAAACGGACCAGCTGAGTACGGGAGATTTTGATGCAGTAGATGAAGAAAAACGCCGTCTCAGTGAGATGGCTTCTGAATCAGCTCATGTTCGAGACTCAGTGGCAGAGTTTGTAAACAAAGATCCCAAATACACAGCCGGCGTGATCCGGAAATGGATGCGGGAAAAAGAACCTAAAGCGAAAGCTTAAAGTATGAAAATGAACGGACCCGAAAAAGCTGCCATATTCCTGATGAACCTGGGTGAAGAAAAAGCTGCACAGGTGCTGGCGAATATGGATGAGGAGGAAATCCAGACTCTTGGAAACTATATGTCAACTTTAGGTGAGATAGATACTCCAGTTATAGACTCAGTAAACAGGGATTTTTATAATCAGGTCGAAACGGGTTCGAGTAAATTGAATACGGGAGGTATGGATTTTCTTGAATCCGCTCTTATGAAAGCTGTTGACCCTGTAAAGGCCACTCAGATTTTAAAAAATATCACCTCACCAGGAGAAGAGATGAGCGGTGGTCTGGAAACTGTTCGACTTCTTGATCCAAAGGTCATAGCGTCATTTATCAGAAAAGAGCATCCTCAGACTGCGGCAATTATTCTTGCGCACCTTGATGGCAATGCTGCAAGCCAGACTCTTCGAGAGATACCTGAGGCGCAACGTATGGAAATAGTCCATCGCCTTGCAACTTTGGAAAGGGTGTCACCGCGAGTGATTCGTGATCTGGATGAGGCTCTGCAGAATGAGTTTAAAAAGTCAGCAGCGGTGTCGGGGAAAAAACTGGGTGGAGTCGAGGTGGCGGCAAAACTTATGGCGTCACTGGACAGAACAACGGAAGCGAATATATTGACTTCTATGGAGGAAATGGACCCAGGTATGGTTGATGAGATTCGTAATTTGAGGTTCACTTTTGAAGATATTCTTAGAATCGATGATAATGGAGTTCAGCTTGTCATTAAGGAAGTACTACATGAGGATTTATTGGTATCTTTGAAAACTGCCACCGATGAGCTGAAGGAAAAACTTTTTTCTAATATGTCAGAACGTGCAGCGGTAATGTTGAAAGAGGATTTGGAATCTCTGGGGCCAATGAAAATCAGTGAAGTCGAAAAGGCTCAGCAGAATATTATTTCCGTCTGCAAGCTGTTGGAAGAAAATGGAAAAATCCTGATAGCTGGAGGAGAAGCCCTTGTCTGATTCAAGCAAAATGTTCACCCTGAGTAACCTTGAGGCGGAACGAATAGAGGAGAATAAATCTCCGCAGGAGGCCCGTTCTTATCAGTTGAATGAACTGATTATCGAGAGCCCTTCCATGCGTCGCGGTTTCACTTATGACTCGGAAAATGCCAGGAATTTCGACCAGTCTAATGTTAATAAAGCCAAAGAGGGTGTTAAAGAGCTTCTTAAAGATGCTCTGGATAAGGCAAAAAGGCAGGCTACGGATATCAAAGCTCATGCTCAAAAGCAAGGTCATGATGAAGGTTATGCCGAGGGATTTAAAAAGGGAGAAGATGCTGCGCGGGAGGAGTTCAAACCTTTCCTGGAAACCATAGAGGGATTGATTTCAGATTTAACCGGATTTCGCAAAGATATGTATGACAAAGGTGAGCGGGAGATGGTTGAAATGGTGGTCAACCTGGCGAAGAAAGTGATTCATTTTGAGTTTTCCACGCGTGATGATGCTGTGCAGGAGATGATTCGTCTGGCGGTTCAATCGGTGCTTGATCGTGAATCAATGGTTATAAAGATTAATCCTACAGATAAAGGATATGCCGAGAGTTTTCGTCCAGAATTGCATCATTTATTTGGCGAGATAAAAAACATTACTTTTGAAGCGCATTCCGGAGTCGAGCGGGGTGGTTGTGTTGTGGAAACAAATTTTGGCGTGGTCGATGCCAGGATTGATAAGTTGGGGGAGCAGATGGACCGCATCCTCAATCTTGCTCCTCCGGCTCCAGAAGAATTGGCTGCTGCGGCAAGTGTGCAAATGGAACCAGTTGTTGAAGATGACTCGGAAGTTTCTTCTGATGAAAACGAAGCTTCTGAAGATGATCAAACCCATTTAGAGGAAAACGGTTCTGAAACCGAGCCTCCTGAAGAAACGAGTTGAGAAATAATGAATACAGTTATTGATTTAAAAAAATATAATTCGTTTATAAATAAAACCGATTTCGTTAAGAAAACGGGAAAGGTGAACCGCATTATCGGTTTGGTCATTGAAGGTGACGGCCCAGCTGTATCTGTGGGAAGTCTCTGCACCATATACCCCAGTAACCGACCGTCTATTCAGGCTCAGGTAGTTGGGTTTCAGGACAAGAGAATTTTATTAATGCCTCTGGGAGATATAATGGGTATTGAACCCGGGAGCATTATCGAGTCCACAGAAGAATATCCAACTTATCAACTCAGTAATGCGCTGATAGGAAGAATAATTGATGGTAACGGTGTACCTATTGATGGAAAGGGACCAATTCCGGCTGGTGTTGAATATCCATTGATGGGCAGTCCGATGAATCCGCTGGAACGAAAACGTTTGAGGGAGCCATTGGATATAGGAGTGAGGTCTATTAATGGCCTGCTATCTTTTGCCAAAGGCCAGAGACTGGGAATTCTAGCTGGAACAGGTGTGGGTAAATCGGTCCTGATGGGAATGATTGCTCGTAATACCAATGCTGATGTCAACGTGATCGCGCTCATTGGTGAAAGGGGCAGGGAAGTCAAAGAATTTATTGATGAGAATCTAGGTGAAGAAGGATTGAAACGATCTGTAGTGATTGCGGCGGCTTCTGACCAGCCTCCGCTTGTCCGATTACGCGGGGCCTATATTGCTACGACCATCGCTGAATATTTTCGTGACCAGGGAAGCGATGTTATGTTGATGATGGATTCGGTCACTCGCTTTGCCCTTGCGCAAAGAGAGATTGGTCTTTCGGTAGGCGAGCCTCCCACTACAAGAGGGTTTACGCCTTCAGTATTTTCCTTGCTGCCAAAATTATTGGAACGTGCGGGAACTTCTTCCGGTGAAGGTTCGATAACGGGGCTTTATACAGTGTTGGTTGAGGGGGATGATTTGAACGAACCAATATCGGATGCTGTACGGGCCATCCTCGATGGCCATATTGTGCTGAGTCGCGAACTGGCTTCACACAATCATTATCCAGCTATTGATATTCTGAATAGTGTCAGCCGCCTGATGATTGATGTTGTTTCCAAAGAACATTATGATTTATCCATGAAGTTTAAGGATATTCTGGCAACGTATAAATCGGCCGAAGACTTGATTAATATTGGGGCATATACTCGAGGGAGTAATCCTAAAATTGATCAGGCGATTCAAAAACATGATCTCATGATTCCATACCTCAGGCAGGGGATTGCAGAAAGTGTTGACTGGCGAACCAGTATGAATGAATTGAAAAATATTCTGGAGAGTTGACTTTGAGCTTCCGTTTCGAAACCATACTTCGATTAAATAAAAAGAAGGAAGACCTTCTGCAGAAGGATATGGGGCAGATCAATGTCCATCATCAACGGCAGCAGGATCGACAACAGTTTATGCAGGATGCTGCAGAGGCAAGTAAGGATGAGTTGAATCAGAAGAAAAGGTCGGGTGTTAGCGTTGAAACAATGATCTTGTATGACAACTTTGCCAGAGGAACCCGAACTCAAGTTGAGAAACAGGATAAAATTATTTCTGAAATTAATACCAAGTTGGAGGCCAAGCGCGAAGAGGTTGTCGAAGCTATGCGCAAGCGCCGGACCATGGAAATATTGAAAGAACGTGATATGTTAAAAGAGCGAAAAGTCAGGGAAAGGAAGGAAACGGCGATTCTGGATGAGGTGGCTTCTAATCTCTGGATGAGAAAAATTTAAGGGACCTATGATGAAGTTTAAAACGATTTTTATTGTTCTGATTGCGGTAGTTATTATTTCAGGTTTTTTCCTTCCGGGAGTTCTAGAGTCCGATACGGCTTATGCTCAGGTGAAACAGATCGATGAGCAAGCAGGCAAAGTTCGGGGAGAGGGCAAGACAATGCCTTTAGTAGAAGAGCAGGAGAAGGAGAAAATCCAATTGCCGGGTCAGATGCCCGCAGTCAGCCCTGAAACATTCCGGATGATAGAAACCATAGAAAATAAGAACCGCGAACTTAAAAAACGGGAAGAGGAATTACGTCTCAAGGAAGTTCGTTTGGAGGCCTTGGAAGCCAAAGTTCGGAAAGACCTGGAAAAAATTGAAAAAAGTATCTCCGATTCAAAAGAGCAAATGGGTGTTCAAGACGAGAAGACCAAGGAGAATGTAGAAGCTTTGATCAAAGTTTATTCCAGTATGAAACCGGAACAAGCAGCTAATCTGGTTGAAGCCATTGATGAAGAACTCGCTTTAAAAATTATTTCTGGAATGAAAAGTAAAATTGCCGGACAGGTTTTAAGCAAGTTGGACGTTAAAGTTGCCAAACGAATCAGTGAAAACTTAGCTGGAAAAAGAAAGAAATCCGAGAAATAACCTGCAGGCAACTTGTAGGTTGGTGGGGAAACCATTTTAGAACTCGCCGAAACGAGTGGCAGCATTTAACTCTTAAGGTCTTGAGATGTTTCGAGCGACTCAGGGCTGGTCATGCCAAAAGATATGATCATCTTCAAACCTTCTTCTACAGACATCTTCATGGGAATGGCGTCCTTCCTCGGGACCATGAATAAGAATCCTGTAGTGGGGTTGGGTGAGGTGGGGACAAATACATTTAACATTTTTTCGCCTGCCGCATCTTCAATGCCATTTGGTGTGTCACAACATACGATCCC
>JAJDBI010000130.1 GCA_029261435.1 Nitrospinaceae bacterium | reverse complement strand
CCCATGGTGGTAATGGTTATGAAGCTGCGGCTTTCCTGCTTGAAAACTTTAAAGGCAAAGGTCTCAAAAACGCAGCCGATACCGGTCATGGCCTCGATCTCGATGCCATGGCAATGGAAGTGGCGAGCAAATATTCCGACTATAAAAAGAAACAGAAAGCGGTTGGCAACCTTGATTACGCCAAACTACCCTGTGTCAACCACCCTGTATTCAAAGGGAAAGATGTGAACTACGATCCTCGCGAAGTTTTCGTGCGTGAGCTTTTTAAAGAAAAGGGTATCAATAACGTTTTTCTTGATTTCTATCATAGCCTCGTTCAGTCGCTGTTCAAGAGCAAGGTCAGTAAAAATGTTTACTGCGTGAACATCGATGCTGTCATCGCCGTTATCTTGCTCAAAGTTGTATGGTCTGACTTCCAGGATGGCAATATGAAAGAAGAAGATGTTGAGTCTGCCAGTTTCGCGACCTTTTTGTTCGGCCGGATGATCGGTTGTGCGGCGGAAATTGATGATCATACTTCGCGCGGAAAAAATATGGATACGCGTACTCCAGCCAGCAAAGTCCGCTACGTGGGGTAACACTCTGCATTCTCTCCTGAAATATCGGTAGTTAGTGAGGAGGGGATGACGAGAAAATATAATAAATTTCAAGAAGCCTTTACCCTTTATGGGTAGAGGCTTTTTGTTTATTGTAAAAGCTGTGGTAAATTTTATATCGTGATGATCAAATTGCCTGACTTGCCGGCGAATCAAGGGGAGAATGCGATATGGGAAATGATCAAAGAGGTTTTCCACGTTCCTTAGTGGATCTAACTGTTAAGACTCGGATTGCAGACCAATGGGTAGACAGCAAAGTTCTTGACCTTTCAGTGGAAGGCATTTCACTTGAAGTTCCGCTACCGCTTCAAGCGGGTGAGTTGTCTACGATTGAGCTGGAGCACAGCGAATGGATGAAGAAAAACCAGGTGAAGGCCGAAGTACTCCGTTGCGATAGTAACCCTGATGAAACGGAACCGAGAGCATTTCATGTGGTGGCGCGATTGATCGAGCCGAACGATGATTATTTGATGGGAGCTTTGAATCTGGTGCACGGTGATGGACCGAAGCAAGACCGGCGAGATCCAGGTTTTGGAAAGAGAGAAGATGGAAGATAATACCTTGTTGCAGGAAGTCGGTGGTAAGCCGATGCTGGAAAAAGTTCATAAGCATTTTTACGATGAATTGTACAAGCACCCCTGGTTGAAAAACTATTTTCTGCATATTGATCAGAAAATCATTGAAAACCAGCAGACCGATTTCATGGTCGCCAATATGGGTGGTGGAAAAATCTATTCCGGCGGCATGCCCAAGAATGTCCACCGGCACATGTATATCTCTGAGGAATTGTTTGACTTGAGATCCAAAATCTTAAGGGAAAGCGTTCTCGCCTGTGGAGTGAGGGAGGATCTGGCTGATCGATGGATTCGCATAGATAGCGCATTCAAACATTCTCTCGTGAAAAAAAGCGTTAACGATTGTGAGAAACGTTTTTTCACCGACGAAATCCTGAACTTTCCCAAACCCTCCTAGGCCGCCCGGCGAGCCGCCGGTGGCAAATAGCAACAGTTTTTGCGGATAACAAAGAGTTATAAGTTATAATCCGCGTTGCTTCTCATTTTGAAAAGAGGAATTCCGTGCAAGCACAACCGGGGGTGTTGAGTGCCCCAAAAAAGCATTCATTGGTTCAGGTTTATAATTTTGATGACCTGCCGTTGATCACCATGAACGTAGCAAGAATCGGTGCTCAGACTCCCGGTATGGCCTCCGAAATTGCCGGGAATGAAAAGCATTTTGCGGTGGTCGGGTTCGGCCCCATGACCTGGACATGGCTCACGCCCGATAAACCGGTGCCTGGTGGATTTCGTGCTTTTGACGAAACCGAGATAGAAGGAGAAGACGTGCCAGAAACGGAAGGCGATATCCTGCTCTATATTTCTTCCGATCATGCAGACTTGAACCGAATAATAGCCGACCAGGTGCGTGAATTATTTGGCAGCGATGGAGAGCTCGTGGAAGAAGTATTGCTGAAAAGCTTTGACCGAACGAATGATAAAGAAAATATTCTTATAGACAGATCCACCAACCTGGATACAGAGAAAAGCAGTTTTGTCTTCACCCAGCGGTTTAAGGGTGAAGACGAAATATCTTCAACCCTCTACCAAAACAGTTTCCCTTGCAACACCGAGCGTTACACCATGACCTTCAGCAATAACCCACAACCGTTAGAAGAACATGGAGACACTGTTCCCCGTCCTCCGGTTTCGCGCCGGGTATTTTTCATTCCCTCCCTCGATCTGTTAACCAGTCTTAGAATGGGCGGCATTCGCATGGGCTCCCTCGCCATCAACGCCAAATGGAAAGGCCATTAGCCCAAGTGATTCTTAATCGAGAGCTGTAGATGCTGTTGAGGAGTTAGGTAAGAACGGAATTGTTTTAGTAGCTTGCGAGCGGATCAAGAGATTGTCGTTCATTGGCCTCACGCCGAGTGGCTAAACGTTTCGGGTGATTTGTTCGTTCATGGTTTCGAGTCGGTTGACCAGAATCTCGATCAACTTGTCTTTTAATTTGGTGGGAATCGATGGTAGGAGGGAGTCTATATCATTGGTGTGGATCTTCAGTGCAATGACATCTCCATCGGCGATGACGCTGGTGGTGCGGGTTCGTCTGGTAATGTAGGCGATCTCTCCGAATACAGCTCCAGCTTTGAGCTTGGCTATGGTCACTTCTTTAGGATTACTTTTGACAACAGCGACCACCCCTTTTAGCAGTATGAAAAAAGAATAATCTGTTTCCCCCTCCTTGATAATTGTATCGGAAGGAAAGTATTTATAGATCTGGCTTTCCAGCGTACTGAGAAACTGTTTTTCCTCCGGAGTAAACTCGGCAAAAAAAGAAAGTTGGTTTATCAGTTCAAACGCCTGATCCTGCTCCATATCGGTATGTCCTTAATGGTCAAATTATATTGTATTGGAGTCAGTATTAAATCAAAGTGCTGGCCTGACCTCCTCCAACCCCTCCTTGCCTGGAAGGGAGTTATTTATAGCGACTCCTGAGCGAAGCGAACGCTTGTCGCACGCTGCCTGCCATGCTAATGGCCCACCCATCTTAGTTTGGGGTGACGGGCGGCTTGAGCCTCGTCGGGGCGGGACACTTTTGATAGTCTCGGGGAAGCGTGAAAGCTGTCAGGATCTTCCTTGCCTTTTTTGGCGATGGACTGCATGGTTTGGATGAAGTTATCCAACGTTTCTTTTGATTCTGTTTCGGTCGGTTCGATCATCAACGCTCCTTTAACAATCAGAGGGAAATAAACGGTTGGCGGATGAAAGCCGTGGTCGATGAGGGCTTTGGCGAAATCCATTGTGGTGATGCCCTGGCCTTTATCGTTGAAAACGCATTCATGCAGGCTGGCTCCGGTAAAGGGCAGGTGAAACGTGTCCTTCAATTTGGCGCGGATATAATTGGCGTTGAGCACGGCAGAACGCGCTGCTTCACGGATGCCTTCCGGACCGAGTGTGCGGATGTAGGCATAAGCGCGTAGCAACATGCCAAAATTACCGTTGAACGATTTCAGCCTGCCAACGCTTTCAGGTCGATCTGTGTTGAGTTGATACTTTGATCCAGCTTTTTCCACCACTGGTGCAGGCAGATAGGGTTCGAGAATATCTTTGATGCAAACGGGACCTGCACCCGGTCCACCTCCACCATGTGGAGTTGAAAAAGTTTTGTGCAGGTTGATATGAAGCACATCGATACCCATATCTCCCATTTTGGCGATACCCATAATGGCATTCAGGTTTGCACCGTCGCAATAGACCAGCCCGCCTTTTTTGTGAACAATTTCGCAGATTTTTATAATGTCTTTTTCGAACATCCCCAGTGTGTTGGGATTGGTCAGCATGATCGCCGCTGTCTCTTCATCCATTGCTGCTTCGAGTTTTGCGACATCAATCGTCCCTTCTGCG
>JAJDBI010000129.1 GCA_029261435.1 Nitrospinaceae bacterium | reverse complement strand
TTCCAAGTGCAATGACCCCAATAAATATTCAAAAAATGGCCCTCGCATTTGGATTACTGGCATTTGGTTTTCTGGCGATAGGCAGCGTTTTAATGGGAAGCCGGGTGGTAACCGGGGCGATTCGCGGAGGACTTGGGGCATTGATTTTTGGAGGACTGGTTTGGGGTTTTGCGAGTGCGTTTTTACAAGAAGATGAAGATGCTTCGATTCAAGATATGAACATGGAAGATAATGATCCCGATAAGGGCAACCAGCTGGATCAAACAGCTTAACGAAAGAATCGTTAAATGGCACAAAAACAGGAAGTAATGCAGCAGATCGAAATTTCGGTTGAAAACCGGGAGGCCGTGATCAAGGAGTACGCTCCAATGATCAAATATGTAGCTAATCGGATTGCCATGCGCCTGCCTCCTCATATTGAGGTAGATGACTTGATCAGTGTTGGGGTTTTAGGATTGATCGATGCGATCGATAAATATGATTCATCTCGTGGGGCCAAGTTTAAAACTTATGCGGAATTCAGGGTTCGCGGTGCGATTCTTGATGAATTGCGATCGATGGACTGGGTACCCCGATCGGTGAGGCAGAAAGCTTCCTCCATGGATGCGGTAGTGCAAAAACTACAAAATAAGCTTGGGCGTCCGCCGGAGGATGATGAAATTGCCGATGACATGGGTGTCAGTCTCGATGAGTTGTTTAATACATTAAATGAAACAAAGAGTATGCCCATACTCAGCTTGGAAGATCTGGGCATTGCCAAGGAGTCGGGCGAGCAGCAAAGCCTGCTTGATTGCCTTGCGGGTAAAGGCGATGCGGATCCACAAACGCACCTTAGACTGGTTGAGCTAAAAGAAATCATTGCGAAGGCGATTGATACCTTGCCGGAAAAAGAACGCTTGATGATTTCTCTTTACTATTATGAAGAACTTACCATGAAGGAAATTGGGGAAGTTTTAGGAATCACGGAATCCCGAGTTTCACAAATTCATTCCAAAGCTGTATTCAGACTGCGCAACAAATTAAAATCCATTATCGCCGAAGAAATGTAAGCCCTTCCCTTGTTGGCGATTTCACTCATTTAAAAAGACTACCCCTGATCTTCAGGACAGAGGAATTTCAGAATTTGTGTCAGAACCTGCGCCTGTTGAGCCATATCGTCATGACGCAAACGCATTCCTGATATTTTTTTGTCGAGGATGGTCGTAAAGTATTTTTCCACAGCTTGCTTCTTTTGAACAGCAGGAAGTGACTGCAGGTTGGCCAACCCAGAAAGATCGATCCAAAATCCCCTGCATTTTGAACATTGGTTGATTTCGGTATCTCCTTCGGTGCTAAAAAAATGTCGATAGAGTAAAGTGGTTTTGCAGTCAGGGCAGGTGTGCTCGGCCCCACGATAAATCTTTACCCCTTCTGCCCTCTCAATCATCAACAACGATTGCCCTATGCCGGGTTTTAGAAATTCAATTTTTTTGAACTGAAAACGGTCGAACCACAATCCCCCACATTCGCCACGACAGGCTTGAACTTTTATTCCGGCGACTACGTTCTCTTGCATTTTATTCTGGCAGGCAGGGCATTTCATGGTCTCAAGGTGGATCAGTAGGTTCTGATCCCTTTTTCTTCAGGTGGTCGGGTTTTCCAGCGGCGATGACCGCACATCCAAGGCGCGGGGTTTTCGCGGATAATATTTTCTATGAACTGTTCATAATTGTAGGTCCAGTTCAAAATGTCGGCATCTCTGCTGTGGGATTTTTCAAGTTGAATCTCAGGGCCATACTCAATGCGATAGGTCCCTTTGTCAGTGGGGTAGCAAAATAGTGGAAGGACAGGAGTACCGGAGCGATAACTCAACAATGCCAGTGCCCGAGGAGTTGCAGCCTTTTTACCAAAAAAATCAACGAAGACACCACCCTTGGCTGTATTCTGGTCCATCATCACAGCGACACTGCCATTATTTTTAAGTTCTCGCACTATTTTTAAAGGGGACTCGTCACGATAAATAATTTTGTTTCCAGAAGAAGTGCGAAGTTTTTTTGTTACTCGATCAAGATAGGGGTTGTCCAGTTTTCGAGCGATGGAAGAAAGCTGACAGATACCCAGATAACCGTGAAACAATCCCATTATTTCCCAGTTACCATAATGAGCGGTTAAAAAAAATATCCCTTTTTTTCTCTCCAGGCACTGGTGTAATAGATCCAGTCCAATAGGTTCTCCCTCAATAAGTCCTCGCACTCGTTTTTCCGTGTCAGAGGTGACCCAGAGGCATTGCAAAGCCGAGATAGTCAGGTTCTGAAAAGACTTTTTGATTATTTTGTTTTTCTCGCCGGATGATTTTGATTCCGCGTAAATAATATCAAGGTTGGTTCTTGCTGATTGTTTGCGTTTCCCGGCAAAGAGGAAAGCCAGGCTGCCTAACCTTTTACCCAGTTTCACCACTGTTTGCTGAGGAAGAGGAAGGACCAGTAATAGCAATAGACTGAAAAGAATATATTCCAGAAAGTGTCGAGTCGATTTCAAAGGCTTGAGTTCATGCTAGGTTATTGTTCGGCAATAGCATGGGCGATAGCATAATGCCGGTCATGCGAAATGGAGATGTGGATGGACTTGAGATTCAGTTTTTCAAACAGTTTTTTTCCTTGGCCACCCATCTTGACGATGGGCTTTCCTGATTTCTGGTTGACGACTTCTATGTCTTTAAAGCCGACATCCTGGTTGATGCCGGTTCCCAAACTTTTGGACACAGCTTCTTTAACTGCGAACCGGGCAGCGAAATGCTTTCCAGGGTCTGCCTGAGACTGACAATAATTGATTTCCCCATCCGTGAATATTTTGTTCTCAAAGCGAGGGGAATACTTTTTTAAGGATTTTTTAATCCGATCTATTTCTATGATGTCCAAGCCAGTTCCAAAAATCATCCCAAAACCTCAGGGTGGTTGGGTTTAGTATTGCCACGAAGTGCTGCTTCTATGTCACTAAATGGAATAGCACCAGGTCGGATAAGTCGAAGAGGTAACTCTGTTGCATCAACAAGGGTTGATGGTTCCCCTCCTGGGCATGTGCCCCCATCAATGATCAAGTCGAGATGCTTGCCTATAGATTGGTCTACCTGTTTTGCGGTAGTGGGTGGGTTTTCACCGGCAAGGTTCGCGCTGGGGGCGGTGATGGGTTGGCCAAGGGCTGAAATCAAATCACGCGTCATGGAGTTTCCGGGTTGTCTGATTCCTGTTCGGCCTGCCGACACATTCTCGGGGATGACGGAACGGGTTTCAAAAAGCAAGGTTAATGGGCCAGGCCAGAACTTTTGCATCAAAGTAGAATGAGCAGGAGTGATATCTTTCACTAAAGTATCTAACTGTTCTCTTGAACTTATTAATAAGAACAGAGGTTTGTTTTTGTCACGAACTTTGATTTCAAAAATTCGGTCAACAGCATCCCGGTTGAAAGGATCTACTCCCAGACCATAAAAAGTGTCTGTGGGAAAGGCGATCACTCCACCTTGAAGTAAAACATTTCGAGCATGAGCAGAAACAGCCTCAATGTTTGACTCAACCTTTAAAATTTGCGGCATGGTTGGTTTTCAGCTTCTTACTTTTTTGCGCAACGGCCCTGGCCTGGTCTTTTCTATGCTTCGTGATCATTCCGGCAAGGTTGTTATCGGACAGAGCAAGGATTTGTGCAGCCAAAAGGCCCGCATTTTTGGCGCCGGCTTTCCCAATGCTGACAGTGGCTACGGGGACGCCTCCTGGCATTTGCGCGGTTGATAAGAGGGAGTCCAGTCCGTTGAGGACAGAGTCAATAGGAACACCAATAACTGGAAGCTGGGTCTCTGCTGCGACTACTCCTGCAAGATGGGCGGCACCTCCGGCACCAGCGATCATCACCTTGATGCCTCGGCGTTTTGCCCCTGACACGTATTTCCGGGTTCTTTCCGGAGAACGGTGGGCTGAAGTTACAAGAACTTCATGAGCAATATTGAATTGTTCCAGTACTTTACTGGCTTCTTCCATTGTTGTGAAATCCGAATCACTTCCCATTACGATGCCAACCAAAGGTTTACTCAAAACAGTATCTCCCAGTTAAGGAAAAGGTTTGAAATAGTGGAAAACTTTTATAGCAATTTTTCAGTACTGGATCAAGCCTTAGGGAAGAAGTCAGGAATCATCGCAGACGGTTCGAAACCCCAGGAACGAAGTGCAATAGCTCTTTAGAAATGAAATTCGACGCCAAACGGCAATATGCTTGAAATGAGTGATGAAACTTCCACCGCGCGCTATTCTATATTCCAAGCCAGAAGAAGACCCGTTAGAGGTTTTTTTATCATGGGCGTCCTGCACCCATTCGAAGACATTGCCAAAAAGGTCTCTGGTTCCTCCTGAGTATTCACTCTCAGGAAAGTAGTCGACCGGCATGGTGTCCAGGATGCCGGTTTCCTCAATATTGCAGAATTCGACAATGCGGTGTACATCCCAGAAAAACTGGTCTGGTGGAGTCTTGCCGAAATCGCTGGCGACATACTCCCATTCTTTTTCACTCGGCAAGCGTATGTTCTGTCCGGTCAACTCACTTTGCCACTTGCAATAGGCCTGAGCATCATTCCAAGTGACTTGAGTAACGGGGTGATTGTGCTTGCCGTATAGAGAGTCGGGTTGGCCGTCAGGACAAAGCCAGAAAGCGTCTTTAATCGGTCCCATGCTA
>JAJDBI010000128.1 GCA_029261435.1 Nitrospinaceae bacterium | reverse complement strand
CCTTCAAGCCGGATTATTTTGAAGAAAAAATTGAACAAACATTGGGGAAAAATTTATATGGTCACAAGCAAGTAATGGTTGTGGATGACTCACCAGTGATCCGTCGCATTGTTGAAAAGCAGTTGAAAATGTTGGGATTCGGCGGGTTCAATTTTCTTGGGGCAAATAATGGTGTGGAAGCTTTATCCATGTTGGAAGAGAAGAGGGTAGATTTGATCATTACCGACCTGCATATGCCTGATATGGATGGAATAGAATTCGTTGGTGAGATTCGAAAAAATGAAAAGATTGATTTGATTCCAGTATTAATGATTACTTCCGACTGGAACACCAATATAATGTTGGAAGCCTATGACGCTGGTGTCGATGAATTCATGCAAAAACCCTTCAAGGTTGTCGACCTGGAGGAAAAAGTTAAAGTACTTTTAAATTAAATAAGAAACTTGTAAATTACCCAGTTTAATATAGTGGTGCTTATAGGTTTGAGACTTCATCTTCAAGTGTTGGTTGGATGGGGACTTGCTCCACGGTGCTATTGACACTTTCTTTTGTGTTTTGAACGGCTAGTTTGTCAAAAAGAAAAGTCATTTTATCTTCCAACTCTTTGCCAATCCCCTCACGAATTTCGCTGGATAATCCCCAGAACTCAGACTTGAACTCGCCGAATCCTTTTTTACGAGTTTTATAGATAAATTGTTCGTCGGTCTCGCCGGATTTTTTCTCGCCGTCAAACTTATCCCTCAGGTGAGTGTATATTTTATCTTTAAAGTCTGCGGGAAATAAATCGCTTCCGTAGATCATATTTTGAAAATCTGTGGCCAGATGAATTTCTGCTGTTTCCAGTTCAGGAAATTTGTTGAACAGGTTTTGGGGCAGGGTGGACGCGCCATGCTGAACGGCTCCCGCCAGCCCATAATCTTGGCGCGAAATGCGTGACAGGTTTTCCAGAGTATCAAAGTCGAGATTAACATCGGCCACGGTCCCATCAGGCAATGGAACTCCACCATGTGAGGTTCCGGTCTGAATGGAGATTTTGCTGATTGTGGTGGCCCCACTACGATTTTTTTGTAGCAATTCGTTAAAATTATCGAGATAAGCTCGCAGTTCCTGCTCGTTGCTGTTTTCTTTACCCACTTCGCCGATTTCTCCTCCAACCGAAATGGTGATGCCCTCGGGTTCAAATTTCCGAGCGTGTTCAGTGAGTTCTACTCCGACTTCAAAATTTGCTCGCTGTTGTTCAACGACATTGGGTTTGCTGAGGTCTACCAGTGTCGAGGTGTCGATATCGATATTATAGAATCCACCTGCAATGCCACTCTCAATGAGGTTTTTGAGTCCTGCGACCTCTTTTTCGGGGTCTTGGGAGTAATTTTTGGCGTTGACCTGAAAGTGGTCTCCTTGAATGAAGACAGGGCCTGTATAGCCTTCTTTAATGGCCGCGCCGAGAATGACTGTGGATAGTTCATGCGGTTTTTGGAAGGTGTAGCCCATTTCCGATTTTGCCAGTTCAAAAATAAATGCACCGGCATTCATTTTTATTGCAGTGCGAAAAATGGCCCGGCACAGTTCATAGGGTAGTCCTCGGATGTTGAGAGCGGGGACGGTGAATCCTTTAACTTCGCCCCGGCCACGAGCGTCATAGAGCCCCTGGATTGATGAGCTCACTATACCTAGTTCCAATGCCGCTGATTTGATAACAAAACGGCTCAGTCCTTTGATCTCCGCAGAAGGATTTAGAACCGCATTCTGGATCAACTGATCGAGGACATCCCCTCGAAGTCTGTCAGCATTTTCTATTTTCATGCCACCGTTATTGGGGGTGGCAATATTCTTGAGTTGTTGAGTTATTTCATCTTGGTGGTTAAAAAGCATCGGGTTCCCTTTGAAAGATTAAAGTCCCTGATTATAACGGATAACATACATCGGGATGTCGGTTCAGGAATTGACTTGGTGTTAAAGATTGATTCCGGGTTTCGGTGTTGTTGTATCTTCTGCTAGCGACCAGAATTTTATAATGAAAAGATTTGGCCTGACGACTGCATTGTAACGAAAAACTCGTTGTCAGGCAAAACATCTTTATAGAAAAGAAATGATTAGGAAGATAATTTAAAAACAATAGTTTAGGTGATTTATCTTAAACCTTTTTATTGGTGTTGTTGTTTGTGGTTGTCTGTATGAGTCCTTGAAATTGAGTTTGCGGTAAGTGATTGAGTGTATAGAGTTGAAACGTTTTTTGATTGCATGATGTTAAACACTTAAAATACCAATAATTACAATATTCTCTTGCCTTAATTCTGATTGACACAATTGAATAATTTGCTAGAATGCCCAGCGTCTGTAAAGTGTTTACAGCACATGATTCCGCAGTTGATTAACGGACTTTTTTAGAAGATCCGTTAATTTTAGAATATTTAGAATTCCAATTTTTCAAAACTTATATATCCCAGGTTTCTGGAAGGGAGAAATTCACCCAATGTTTAAGAATATTTATATACCGGTAGACAACTCTGATTACTCCAACGCCTGTGTAGATTTGGCACTTGAGTTTGCTAAAGGATCAGAAACAACCATTACTGCAAGCCACGTTTATGCCGCGAAAATGCACGATGTGCGGTTTCGCCAAATGGAAAGCGGACTCCCTGAGGAATATCAGGATGAGGAAGAATTAGAAAAGCAGCGTAATATACATGATCAATTGATCACCAAGGGAATGGAAGTCATTAGCGACTCCTATCTGGATGTTCCCAAGGACAAATGTAAAGAGTTGGATATTCCTTTTGTGGGTAAATCCCTCGAAGGTCGCAACTGGACTGAGCTGGTTCGTGATATCAAAGAATCTCCTTATGATCTTGTCATGATTGGAGCATTGGGACTTGGTGCTATTAAGGACAGTTTGATTGGGACCGTTGCTGAGAGGGTCATCCGGCGCTCTACTAAAGATATGCTGGTTGTTAAGTATTGTCCCGAGATTCACGGGGAACGACCTTCAAGCGGAAAAATTGTGGTCGCGGTAGATGGCAGTGGCCATTCATTTGGAGGGTTGATGACAGGAATTGAAATGGCGAGAAAGCTCAACCGTCCACTGGAAATCATTTCTACTTTTGATCCTTACTTTCATTACGCTATGTTTAATAGTTTGACTGGTGTATTGTCTCGCGAAGCTTCCAAAGTGTTCAAATTTGAGCAGCAGGAAAAGCTTCATGAAGATATTATTGATAAAGGGCTGGCCAAGATCTATCAGGCTCATTTGGAAATTTCCCGAAAAGTCTGCGAAGAAGAAGATATGGAATGTACGATTCGCCTTCTGGACGGAAAGGTTTTCGAGAAAGTTCTGCAGTACGCCAGAGAAGAGAATCCTTATCTGCTGATTCTTGGGCGGATCGGAGTTCACAGCGCACCCGATATGGATATCGGAGGTAATGCCGAAAATCTGTTGCGTTTGGTTCCTTGTAACGTGATGCTCTCCAGCAGAGTTTTCAAGCCGCCGATAGACTTGCAGGCGGAAGAAAGCATTGAGTGGACCGCTGAAGGGAAAGAAAGATTGAAGAAGATTCCTGGTTTTGTTCGACCTATGGCGACTTCTGCAATTTTGCGGTACGCATTAGAGCGCGGACACAGCATGATCACATCAGGAGTTATTACCGAAGCGGTGCAGGAGATTTTGCCTGCCGGTGCGATGCAGGCAATGTCTGCTATTGGCGAGCGAATGAAGCAGGAGGGAATGGACCCGAATAACCCTGAAGGTCTGGGCATGTTGAAAGAAGAAATGGCAGAAGCCCATGCCGGAAAAGCTCCTGAAGAAATAACCTTGAAATGTACCAGTTGTAATACCTTTTATAAAGGTGATGTTGTCAAGTGTACTGTTTGTAATGCGGGCCCTGAAAGATTGCTTCCTGTTAACAAAGAAGAGTTTGAGGCCACTGAAGCAGAGGCTCAGGATTCCACTACCTTTACAACTTTGCCTGATGGTGTGCAAGTCTCTTGGACACAGGAAGCCTTGGACAGGCTTAACGGATTTCCAAAAGGGCATTTGAGAAGAAAAGCCCATGCCCGAGTTGAGAAAAATGCGCGGGTGCAGAAAGTGAATACCGT
>JAJDBI010000127.1 GCA_029261435.1 Nitrospinaceae bacterium | reverse complement strand
GCTTTGGAAATCGCCAGCCGCTCCTCTTCATCGATAATGCGCTCCAGACAGATTCGCGCCTGAATAGCATACGCCCGGTCTTCCTGCCGCCTCTGGTCCAGTTCTGCCTGGCCGAGAAGCCGTTTCCCATCGACGATGTCAAGCTGTGTAAGGAAATAGTCAATGCCGTCCACGCGGGAGGAAATAACATTTTCCACCTGGAGTCGAGTGTTCACCTCCATAAAATACAAGTTGAGATTTTCGGGACAATACAGAAACTCAAATGTCCCCGCACCAGTATACGGGCAGCCAAACCGCTGCTGGATGAGCGACAGGAAGGCCCGGATTTTATCACGCATGGTCTCCCTGATATTCTCCGGAAGGTGTGCGGTTTCTTCATTGTATTTTTGCCTGGCGCGCTGCAGGGTACAGTCCCGTTCCTGACCGAACCGCACATTGCCGTGAATATCCACCAACACCTGAAATTCCACGTGACGGGTGACGGCTAGATACTGGTCCACGCTGAATTCAGTGAAATGTTCCCAATACTCGCGCACATCCACCAGCAGGTCTACCATCGTTGGGTGGTGAAGCAGCTTTTGGCCTGACCCTCCCCCTCCCATGGCATCCTTCAATAAAAACTGGTTGATGCCCTTTTCCATTGCCCTTCGAAAGAAATCCTCCACTGTCAATCGCACTTCAGACCAGGTCTTCTCCGGTTCTTGGCCGGGAGGAAGCGCCCGCTTTCCGATAATCTTTCCAGAAGTTTCGGGTACGGTGAACCCCACCGACCGTGCCGAAGAAACAGCATTGGTCTTGTTTCCCAGATACCGGATGATCTCCGAAACGGGTCCCACCATGCGGAACCCAAGCCGTTCTACTTCAGCCACCCATTCAGGGTCCTCTGAATTGAACCCCCATCCTGGATGTACCCCAATGTTGCTCACGTCGATTTGTTCCTTTCTCAGGAAATCAGCCAGCGCCGCCATGGTGATAATATCGTGGCGCAATATTCCCGCCTGCTTTGTGTCACGGTAGGAGGGGGTATGGTACAGAAAATCTCCCGGTCCCAGCAATCCATCGTAGGACAGGTCTATTCCATCGTGTAACACAATTAACTTTTTTCCAAGAGCGTGGCCCGCCTCGATCACCCGACAGGCCACCTCGCCGCGATTAGCCACCACCACATGGGTGACGGGTTTGAGATCCGTTGTCTCTTGTCCCCAGGAAATCAGGGCCCGATGTTCGTTTGCCAGACTCAGCCGCAAATGGCGGCAATAGTGACGACGGACCGTCTGGTCGGCCAGCCCTTTGGCTAGGTAAAAACGGTTCCAGTTACCCTCGGCTTCCGCAATCAGTGCTTGGATCTCCATTGCTGAGACCGGAATCTCCCGACGGTTGAGGTCATTGTAATGTTGGGCGATAAAGTTCAGGCTCTGCTGGTCGCGCAAGGCAAAAAGAAGAGCATCATCACCCAGACCCAGCAGGCGCGTGTGGTCCCGTATTTGGGCCCGGATGTGGGACAACTGGCTGTAGAGTAATTTGGGGGCCGTGGTTTTATTTAGAGAAGCAGCACTGGTGAATGAGGAATGTTCATGTCCCCAAACTTCAATGTTTGGCGGAATTTTTTCCAACAGAGTTTCTGAGAGCAGGTGGCCCATGGTCATTTGTTATCTTTTTCAAAAGTGATGGGGTTCCCGGCGGAAAACCCGGGCGCCCCGCAAAAGTTATCAATAGAAAAATATAAGAAAGAATATATTTTCGGCTGTTTTTTTATTTCAGGAAAATTTTGCTTTGAATTTCTAATCAGTTAGAACGGTTGAGGCAAAACGGGATTTTTCCTAATCGCTAGATTGTAAAATGCACCCACTATTTCCTGGGGCCAATAAACTTAGAGTTATCTCTGCTGCTCATTAAATCCCTTAAGCAAAGAAGAGGCTGAGTAGGGATGGATGAGCGGCCATCCCTGCTTTTTAAGAGTTATGCAAATCAAGCCACCGCATTTCAGTTTCATATATTCAAATCATATGCTTAATAGTATTCTAAATATAGAATTTCTTATAATCGATAAAGTAATGCTAATTATTTGATTTAATCAAACTATAAAAGAGATTGAATATGGAACACTTCAACTGGAAAACTTGATTTCTATATATTGTAATGATGGTGCGGTTTATATGCGGGACCATACGACATAACCCAACAGAACAGGACATAATAAAAACGAATGTCCTCTGCAAACTTTTGAAATTAAAGAGAGCTTATATTTAAGCAACCTTTCTCTTAATCAGTTGGTTTAAGGTTCGGTTTTTTTAGTTTTTGAAAAAGAACCTCGTATATTTTTTCCAAAATACCAAGGCTTCAAAAATCGAAAAGAGATTTTGACTCCAGCGTGACCTATGCGTGACCGACTGTAGCGTATTGAGCCGAACTCAAGGAATCAATGGAATTAATGGCACACCTGTTTCAACCTTATAAATCAACAGAATTGGGGAACTGGCTTAAAAATAGCAAGTTAGTGGAACTCCCAGTTTGAGCTTTGGGAGCAGGGGGTCGGAGGTTCGAATCCTGTCGTCCCGAGCATTAAAGAAAGGGCTTAACGGTTTTTCGTTAGGTCCTTTTTTTGTTGGACATGTACTTTGTAACGGTAAAGGGGCGGGATTGATCATTAAGGATCAAGAGTGATACGCAGAGTTAAAAGAAGTGTTGCTCAGTGTTATTTTTTATCTTTGAGCAACACCTCAACCGATTGAGCAACACAAGCAAACCGGGAATAACATTGCACCAAATGCTAATAAGGTTTTGAAAGATTTAGTGGGGCATTCCCAAACTCCTGGTTTCCAGAATCTTGCTGAAGTTTTTAGGGATGCTTTTGACCCAGACCTTCGCAAGGGATATTCACATGCTGATTATGTTGTATGGGGAAGTGAGATTGGATTACCTAATAGTAACGGTTGGCATCCAACCAGTGTTTCTATGGTAGAATTTGGAATCACTTTGGATTGAGGCATTTGTTTTATTAATATATTTAGATAAATATATTT
>JAJDBI010000126.1 GCA_029261435.1 Nitrospinaceae bacterium | reverse complement strand
CTTCACATCCACACGAGAAATGGTGAAACGATTAAGAGCTATGATGTTTGGGGCAAGGAAGTATGTTTGGACGCAATCCATTAACGCCTGAAAGCAGGAAAAATATTTGGGGCTACAGTCAACCTTGGTATAGGCCATTTTCTCATTCATCTCAGGACCATACTTGTGAGGCTTCCACATGAATTGAATTGGACCTAAGTTACAAAAATACTTATAGATTTTATTCCTGTCTTTTTCCTGAATATAGCCAGCCTCTTCTAGTTTCCCTGTATCAGGAGGCTCATAAATAGTCAGATTCAATTTATCCAATCCCATAATTAATCCTCATAATTCACAAAAAAAATTAATAATTCCAAAGTTTAAATTACTCATATGCATACTAAGCACGGTGTTTACCCTATACCGTGCTGGGGGCCGCTTTCGCGTCTCCCAGTCCAGTGGGGCTGTGCGACCGCTCAAGCCGCCCACCAACAAATAAAAAAGGCCACCAACGGAATTAACCGCTGATGGCCTCAATATGAAGAAAATATATATTTTATGGTAGGACACAGAATTGCAATTTTATGTCCCCCTCTGAATTCATTACACTTTCTTAAACTTCCTCCATATTTTTTCTTAATTTTAATCTTTTTATTTCTCTATAAAGAGAATCAGGGTCTTCACTTCCATACAATCCAATGTCTTTTATATACTCGAAAACCTCAACGTTCGTCAGTTTGTTCAATCCCATTGGCCAGCCCATCACAAGAAAGCAAACCATTTTTGAGTTCTTCTTACTAGGTTTAAACGGATCTTTAGCCATTACCTTGGAAACTTCCCTGAAATATTCAAAATCTCCCGTTAACTGAGCTTTTCTTAGCTCTTTGGCAGACCACTCTGCACTAATCAACGATTTGTCCAGTTGAATCAGCTTGAGAATAGATTCTCTATCCCCATTTCTAGCTTTGTTTAAAACTTGATCTGACCTTTCTCCAAATAGAGCTGGGCACAGATATAAAAGATGTAATGGGAAGAACTTTAGAAATTCATTAAACCCAAGAGCTTTGTTTATATCCAAGCCAATTTCTTTGTGCTCGGGAATATTGCCCTGTAATTTACCCAGCAATTCCTGGCCTATCTTATTGACACCTATGTCATCTTTGAGGAGATCAAAGCTTGTAAAGCTATCAAGTAATTCACTCTTGAAAAGCCCCTCCAATAAACTTGTCATATCAACTTTTGAAAAATACGAGTCTGACCAGTCAGGATAGTCAGCTTCCTCATATTGTTTATACAAGGATGCATCTAGAACCAGCATACTTGCGGTGTTTAATTCCATAAAATCAATGAGGCTCAGGATATTCTCAAGATATAATTGCAACCCCAGCGTAAGTTTTGTCTTGTAGGCAGGTTCGGGCATATGGGGTTGGCTTTCATTAGAATTTAAATTGATTTTTCCATATTACCTGTATTTGACAATATCCGCTAGCTGAACTAAGATTTTGGTGGTCCAAATATAAGGTGTTGCTCCGCTCATATGGAGTCAATGCCTTGTGGGAGTCTGCATACGACCCAAAGCGGACGTTTAAAATTTATAAAATGGAAGTTATTTAATGAAAATAACTATAAAAAATTGCAATAGCATTGATGAAACAAAAATTGAAATTCATGCCGATAAATTAAATATAAAGTATGGGATGAATGGGGTCGGAAAAAGTACGATTGTTAAAGCTATTGAACTCGCAACTGCTAATGAGAGTGGGGATGTGTCGGACTTAATGCCGTTTAAATATATGGATAAACCAAAAGCGGAGGTACCGCAGCCTTCTATTGAAGGGCTAGATGCGATTAACACAGTCTCTACTTTTAATGAAGACTACATAGATCAATTCGTTTTCAAACAAGATGAGGTTGTAAGTAACAGTTTTGAAATATTTATAAAAACCAAAGAATACGATCAAAAAATGGAAGAAATCGAAAAATCAGTATTCGATATTAGAGAAACCTTTAAAAATGACGCTCGACTAGATCAGGTTGTAAAAGACCTATCCGAACTTAGCAATAGTTTTGGTAAACCTGTGAAAACGGGTATTAGTGGGGCAGCTCCAATTAATAAAGCCTTTGGAAAGAATGGTAACAAAGTACAAAATGTTCCTGAAAGCTTAAAAGCATATACACCGTTTCTTCAAAGCCCCGAAAACGTTAAATGGATTGATTGGCAAATCAAAGGAAATAACTTCTTGGGAATATCCAAAGATTGTCCGTATTGCACATCACCTACATCAGAGAAAAAAGAAACTATTCAAGCCATCGGCAAAGCATATGATAAAAAACAAATTGAACACCTGAATAATGTTTTAAAAGCGCTAGAGGGATTGGGGAAATATTTCACTCCTGACACCCAAGAAAAATTGGGCAAAATTGTAAGCAGCCCAGATTGTCTATCTCCGGAAGCGGAAAACTTTTTAAGCGGCGTATGGCGTGATATTGATACCCTCAAAGATAAGCTTTCCGTTATAAAAAATATTTCATTTTTCTCATTTAAAGATGACAAAGATGTTGAGGATAAGGTTAAGCAACTTAAAATTGACCTATCGCTTATACATCATATGAATTCAGAAGAAACCAAGAGCATTGTCGACAACGTTAACCAAGAGATTGATAGCCTTCTGAAGAAAATTGGACCTTTGCAAGGGCAGGTAGCCCAGCAGAAAATAGAAATTCAGAAAACTATTCAAAAACACAATAAAGAGATCAACGAATTCCTGAAATACGCTGGATATGATTACTATGTTGATATTGAAGAGGATGGTGATTTATACAAAATGAAATTGAAGCACAAAGATTTCAGCACGAGTATAATTAACTCTTCAAACCACCTCAGCTACGGAGAAAGAAATGCTTTTTCTCTGGTCTTGTTCATGTATGAAAGCCTATCTAAAAATACAGATTTAATAGTTTTAGATGATCCAATCTCTTCTTTCGATAGAAACAAGAAGTTTGCAATAGTCGAAATGCTTTTTAAACGTACTGATAGTTTCAAAGGGAAAACTGTTCTTATGATGACGCATGACTTTGAGCCTATTGTTGATATGATAAGCACGTTACGAGGAAAATTTGAGCCTGTGCCTCAGGCCAGCTTTTTACAAAGAAGAAATGGTATAGTGACTGAGATACCTATAGCTAGGGACGATATTATAAGCTTCGCAAAAGTTTGCACCCAAAACATAGAGAGTAGTATTCAAGATATTGTGAAGCTTATTTATTTAAGGCGTTACTACGAAATAATGAATAATGAAGGCAATGAATATCATGTTTTAGCAAGCTTACTCCATAAAAGAACTGCTCCAACTTTGGATAGAGCGGGCAATGTTCCTATACCGCAAGCAGATATTGAGCAAGCTACTGAAAACATTAGAAAGCGCATTTCCACTTTTGATTACACAAGTTGTTTGGGAATTATCAATGACGATACCCAAATGCTTTCTTTGTATCAGGCGGCCAATAATAACTATGAAAAACTGCAAATATTTAGAATTATAAATGCGGGTAATCTACCTGATAACGATGTTATCCAAAAATTCATTAATGAAACATTCCATATTGAGAACGAGTATGTAATGCAGTTAAACCCATTAAAATATGATTCCATACCGCAATATGTTATTTCAGAGTGCGACGATAAATTGAGTGTATAGAAAACTTATTTATGAATATCTGCTTATGGCCGATAGCTGCCTATATCAGATTAATGAAACATTCCTCAATAAATTGCCCATAATTTGTCTAAGGTAAACTCCAAAGAGGGTTTGGAGTCTGCAAGCTTTAACTTCTTTAAACAAAATAGCTTGTGGAAATCTTGATCTGAATGTTTGAGATCAACTCCGGCCTCTCACACCAATTTTTTAAGTCTGCAAACGACCCAAAGCGGACATAAACTCGACTTATGATATCGGCAGTTAAATTTCTCCGACTAAATAATTAAAAGAAAGCTAACGACAAAATTTAGATGAATCTTTATATTTTTCTCTTCTCCATGAAACTAAAATTTCGTGAGACCCCATATCTACCTGCACCTTAAAATTCCAATTGTCATCCCGTCTAACGTAATTTCCAGCTATTATGGTATTGGATTCATTGTCGCGAATCACATTTCCATACAAGGAGGAAAGCCATTTTGCAGCTTCTTCTTCAGAACGAAAGACGAGTCCAAATTCTGGTGCAAAACTAATTTTTATTTCGTTACCCACCTTAATATCATATTTTTTAAGCACCAAATATTTATAGAATACTGACCATCTTGAGTGTCCAACTTTTAGTCTCCAGACAATGCTCTCCCCTAGCGCACTTTTATTGGTTGGGGGTATAACCCATTTTTGTTCTCCACCAAATGATGGAAATTGTTTTAATCCCTCCTCTGGATCTTTAGCTTTTAGCATTTGACACAAAAAACCATTCAACTCACTTTCTGAAATGTCATATCTTTTTGAGGGTGATTTTCTCTTTGAACTTCTATTGTTATTACCATTAGGAGTTTCTTTTGATATTTTCGAAGACGGCGATGTTTTTGATGGCGGATTCTCTGATTTACACAATTGTGCAATCTCACCTTTCCCATAACCCGTCTTCCCTAAATCAATTCGTTCCTGAACTGAGCATTCACCGTGAGCACTTGAAGAGCACAATCCTATTAATATAGGAATCAGAATAAAGGAGATTTTAAAATTTTCTCTTACAAAAATATTCATTAACATTACCTTTAAAAGGTTAAGTTTAATTTGAGAAAGTTCTTTTCCTTGAGTTATTTTTCGCATTGGGCTGCGCAGATATACAAAGGCCTTTCAAATTCTTTTTCACACTCCAAATCTCGTAAATGTGATTTTTTCTCAGCAGTTTCACTGCATTTGTCGGATTCATTTTCGCATTTGTTCATCTCATTTTCATAATGCTGATCATTTTCTCTCTCACAATTTTCAAATTTTGGAATATAGTTTGCCTCACATTTGCTTTCGCATTGTTTTCTTGTTGAAGAAGAGTTATCAATATCCTCAGCAGACTTATTCTGAGAATTACAAATGTGATCAACTTCACTTTTAGTGTAACCAATCTTCCCCAAATCAATTCTTTCCTGCACAGTGCATTGCGCTAGTGTATGCGAGGGAAAGCCCCAACAAATGAAGTTTAACAAAATTCCAAAAGCCAAAATATTTTTTAAATTATTTCTTTTCAAAATATTACCCTCCATAGAATTTTATTCATTCGATTAAAGTATTCTCTCCTGGCTGCTAAATTTGCAGGAGGGTTTGCCATTAAGTATAATAAATCTTGCCATCAGCTTACTATATATTTCAAGTGTGAGCTCAACAAGAGACAATTCAATTACTTTCTGTTCGTTCAAAAGAAATTCTAAATAATTAATCTTTTAAAAGGTCAGTTTATGGCAAATTGGATTTGTAAATTCAAAAGGAATTTTGGGGTTCCTGTTTTAAATTTAATCCTTTTGGGAGGGTTATTTCTGCCTTTTCTCATACCCTGTACTGCACAAGGAAATGAGATTAAACTACGTCGCTTGCAACCGGGCCATCCCTTTTATATGCACCAAGAAGATCTTCTTTTTTTTCTAAGAAAGGGTTTTCGGGTTAACCCAGATTTCAGTTTTTTTGTTGATGGAAATTCCCCAAATGCACTGGCAACACCTTCTGTAATTCGCCGTACTCGTCCAGATGGTACTGTATTGATGGGTGTAAAGCTTTTTGAGCAAGAATTTAAGGAAAATTTCAATCAGATAAACTCTTCTGTACCTGCTATAGCGGCGCATGAATTTGCTCATATTGTTCAGTTTAAAAATAAACTTCAAAATAAATACCCTACTCCAATTATGGAACTACATGCGGATTTTCTCGCTGGGTGGTTTTTGGCTAATTGGCAGAGGGCAGGGAAACTGGCCATTCCAGGACACATGTTTAAATCTCTATTTGGAAAAGGAGATTATTCATTCAACAGCCCAAATCATCATGGTACTCCAAAAGAGCGGGTTAAATCTGCAATGGAGGGTTATAACTCAGGAGTGGGGAAAAACATTAGTGTTTACGATGCTTATGAAAAAGGGCTAATTTGGGTGCTAAATAGTTTTCCAGGGAAAATGAATGGACAGGGCATAAAAGGAAAATTTGCTGGTTGTTCGCTTAAAAAGATGGGGGGTTTTAATCAAGCTAATCTGGGCAATGATGAAGAAATAAATATTTCTAAATTGCCCATCCATTATGTGCCATATAAAAAATTCAAACCCAAAAATCCACCGATTCCAATAGAATTAGGAGTGGTAGGGTTTTGTGACAAACTTAAGGTTTTCGTAAACAAACTTACTAAAAACGAATTTCCAGGGATTTCTAATGTTGGTGATGATTTTGAAGGAGAAATCGAAAATAACTTTTTTGATATTTCAGGTTATTACCCACCAGCAAAAATTAGTTTTGAATCAGTAGTAAATAATTACGACCTTGAAATTGTAATGGATACTTCAAAGGTTGCGGATTTAAACTCACAATTTAATCAATGCAACATTAAAACTCCAACAGGTTGGCAGGGCGAAGGGAAAATGAATTTCGTGAGAGCTCATAACCGCTTATCTATTGATCTCGATAAAAAAACTAAATATATCAATGGAATAAATATGCTGGATGCAACAGTTTTAAGTATCTATAGAGGATTGAAGTGAAGGTTTGAAATTGCTCTAAATCCAATTGAATTTAGATTTTTAATGTTTTGGATTGGAAGGATACACACAATGCTAAAACTTCCAATTATTTAATATATGTCTGAATATTGGACTAGCAATTCATTCGAAAGATGAAAAAACTATTTTTTTCTGTTGTTTTTTACTGCTTCTTGACAGCTTTTAATCGCTTGCAAAGCATCATTTTGTGCTCGGCAGACATTGTTACGTGCACCCGCACAGCCATACTCAATATAGCTTTCTTTCTTATGGCAATCGGGAGTAGATTGAGTTTGACGAAACCTAGATGATTTAGCACAATCACGCCTTTTATATTGTAAATCCTGTATGTATCGTTGGTATTCATCTTTCAGCCTATCGCATTGTTCAAAAGAAGTTGGAAAAAACGGCGGAAATGGTTTCATGGCCCAAGCAATATTAGCAATTAACAGGCCCATAAAGAAAAAACTCGTAAACAGTATTAAGGGTGTTTGATGTCGATACATTTTTTTACATATCTTTTTTTGATAACTATTTATAGCACCTAGTTGATCTTTACTCAATTGTTAAGAAAATAATTACAAAAGCATATTATCCTTTTACAGTTATTGATTATTGAGCATGATTAGAGTGTTTTTAAAAATCTTTTGGATGCACCAAATATTTATTTTTTTCTTTACAAATTCTCCGGAAGCTAATGAGTCTTATAATTTAAAATCATGCAAAGTACTTTCTGGGAAAATTAGGGCTGATCAAAAAGCTAATTATAAAAGCTTCAGAAAATGCGTAAATACAGCTAGAGAGCAATATAAGACCTGTAAAAAAACGATAAAAAAATCATGCAGCCATTTGAAACCGATACAATTTGAAGTTGAATCTTGTGGTCGTGGCGAAAAATGGACCAATGCACCAACTTTTTGCCGAGAACAAAAAGAGGCATATTGCCAAAGTGATAAAGCTTTAAGGTCATGCGCAAAGAAGATACGTTGTTCGAATGCAAAAGTGCCCAAAAGCGCACGAACTTCTAGCCAGGTTCAATATATTGTTCTCCATTCCATTGGAGGTCCTAAATGCAATAACAAAACAGGTAAGGTAGAGTTTTCAACTATTAAAGACCCTAGCACTGGGAAAGTGAGAAATGCTAAGTTTTGGAAAAGACAATTTCTAAAGACAAAAAAAGACATCCATTACATAATTGACAAAGAGGGTAGGATTGAAAAAATGGTTGATGAAAAATATGCTGCTAAACATGCCAGGAGCATGTATTGCAACAAGCGGCCAATTGGAAATGAAAATTCAATTGGGATTGAGCTTGTTAATCAAGGTGATGGAAACGACAAATGGGATGATTTAACTATGAAAAAAGTGGCAGAAACTATTAGAAGCATCCAAGAACGTTGGCCAAATATTAAAAAAGAAAATATTGTTGGGCATAGTAATTTGGAAGAAAAACAATTTAACTGTGGAATGAAGAAATTTAAACGCAAAGTTGATCCAGGTAAAAACTTTCCATGGGAAAAGCTTTGGCGATATATCGAACCTATTAGGAAATAAAAGGCTCAATCATGTTTTCACCTCAAATGAAAATAATTTTTTACCCAATAGTCATTTCCCTCCTTTTAAATATTTATTTAACGTCAGTATGGGCTAACGAACTGGAGAAAACTATACAAGCCTATAATGAGGCCGTAGAAGATTTTAATAAAGGAGACTACGACTCTTCTTTCAAAAAGTTTAAGGTTTTAGCTCTAGATGATCATGCTCAAGCTCAATACGAGCTATACACAGGAAGATTGAGGTTTGACAGAAGACTTGAAATTCGCGAGAGTGAAAAATGGTTAAAGATTGCAGCAGAAAATGGTCATGCTGCTGCCCAGTTTGATCTAGGGCGCTACTATGAAATGGGTTTGAATGGTTCCCATAACTGGGAAGAACCATTAAATTTCAAAAGAGCGATGACTTGGTATGAAAAATCTGCAATACAAGGATATGCAAAAGCTCAGCTTAGGTTAGGTGAAATTTATATAGATGAAGACCCGTTAAAGGGGTTATTTCCTCAAGATTATAAAGAAGCGAAAAAGTGGTTTGAGCTAGCAGCAGACCAGGGAAACGTTTACGCTCAATCTAACCTAGGGGAAATTTACCGCGATGGTCTTGGTGTTCCAAAGAATTATATTGAAGCTTACAAATGGTTTCAACTTTACGGATTGAGTGGCCCTGTAATTAGCTTTGAACAACGAAATAAAATTGAAGAGGAAATGAGCCGTAAACAAATCATTGATGCTAATAAATTGGCACTAAAATGGATTGAGGAACATGAAAATATTGAGTGAATTTTTTATTCCACTTTCTTGCCATTTCTTGAGTTAAATTGATCCAACACGGAAAGAAAGTCTCTGTAAGTTTAATAAATTAAATGATAAGAATTCAGAACCGAGCCGCCTGAATGGCATTCAATAGCTAGCAGGTTCGATCCCTCTCCGCTCGACCGAATAATAGTGGGTTAACCAGAATAAGTTGAACTCATTTTTAGTGAATTGCAATGTCCGCTTTTTGCTGAAAGCAGCCTATCAAGTGATTGACCTTCTCCCATACTTGGACGATTCAAAAGTGAAAATTTCTAATTCCAACGTTAAAACTGTCTACACTTTGTCTACAATATTTCCCACAAAAAAAGCGATTGTCCAAGAAGGACTAACCGCTTAAAGCTTTATAATATAGCCAGTTGTGGAAACCTTACCGTAGCCAAGTTTTTAAGTCTCCCGGCCTCTCACGTCGGAAACAGGGGCTCGATTTCCCTTGGAGCTACTCCCCTCAGGGAGGAGCAAAACTCTCGAACTATATCTACCTCGCCAGTTGGCGCCGCGCCGAGAGGCTAGACTTGAATGATTCCGCTATCTTCATCGTGAAAGAAGGTGTCACCGTTGGGTCCACGGTAGTTTATTTCCTTAACCTCCCAGATCTGTTTCTTTTTGACATCCGCTTCTGCGGCATGGAAGCGTCCATTTTCTTCTCGCTGTAACAGGAGGAATTTGTTGTCATTGTTCGAAACAATTTCCCAATTGAAGAAATCGCTTTGAACCGTTCCTTTTTCGTAATCGATATTGATGATGTTCATTTATACAACCTCTTAAATCTTAATAATTGACTAATAATTAATATTGGCAGCAATTTCACGGGCTTTTTCCATAGACCGTTTTTTGCTGGCAACGGTGGTGTTCTTTAGAATGCGAAGAGCCAGTTCGATGGATGAATCGTGATCTGCTGTCAAAGAGATGCCCTGTTTTTCAAAAAACTTATTGAGATTAGATGCTTTTAAATTTAACGAAGATTGTGAAGAGTCATTTTTATCTGGTTTCGGCACTTCTTCTCCCGCGTCATCGTTGATGATATGAATTTCTGGAACAATGCCGTGCTCAGTGATGTCGATTCCAGAAGGCGTGTAGTATTTTGAAGTGGTGAGGCGTAGCCCGGAACCACCACTTAATCTGAAAATGGTTTGCACAGAACCTTTGCCGTAGGAGTTTTCACCAATGATCAGGGCTTTGCCTGAGTCTCGCAAGGCTCCGGCGACAATCTCTGATGCGCTGGCACTGTATTGATTGATGAGAATTGCGACGGGGACCTGATACAGGCTGTCTCGATATAAGCCCCGGTACTCATGATAATCGTTTCTCGCTCTGCCCTGGGTATAAACAACCATTCGCCCTTTGAAAAGGAAATGGCTGGCCACTTTCACCGATTGGGTGAGAAGTCCGCCGGGGTTCTCACGTAAGTCGAGAACGAATCCTTTCACACCATCTTCTTTTGCTTGATCCAGGCCTTCCTTCAACTGCTTCTCGGTTTGTTTGGAAAAGCTGTTGATCTTCAAATAACCAATTTGATTGTCGAGAGTTTTGTATTCAACCGTACTGATTAAAATAATTTCCCGGGTGAGGGTGTAGGTGCGTTTTCTTTTTTCGCTGGGGCGCTCAAGGGAAAGTGTGACCTTGGTGTCGGGGTATCCTCGAAGCAGGTTTGCAAGTTCCTCAATATGCATCTCAACGATTTCTTTACCGTTCACACTCACGAATGAATCGTCGGCAAGAATTCCAGCCCTTTCAGCGGGTGAATCCCTCATGGTTTTGACCACATACAGACGTTTGTCTTTCATGGTGATCACCATTCCCAAGCCGCCATACTTTCCTTCTGTGTCACGCATGGACTTTTTAAAGGAGTCCTCGTTCATATACTGGGAATAAGTATCAAGCGAACCCATGATGCCTTCAATCGCCGAGTTTTCCAGGCTCTCCTTTGTAATTGCTTTATCGGACTGATCGTGGAGGAAATAATAAACTTTCTGAAGTTCGTCCCAATCGTGCTTTTTATCGTAAGTCAGTCTATATCGGGTGTTCCTGTTCTTATACCTCACGGTATTGATGCGGGGGTTTTTGCTGAGCGTCACGTGATCCGAGTCTATATTTTTTATCATCCCTTCAATAGCAGCGGAGAAAAGTTTCTTGTGATTGGGAGGATAGACGTATTTTTCTGAAACCAAATCGATAACTTCTTCGAATACTTCCAGGTCGTTGTTGAAAAAACCTGCGTCAGCGATTCCCCTAAGGCCGACTGGACCCAGAATGTTGATTTGAGGCAGACAAAGAAGGGCCAATAGCCCTGCCAGCAGACCTAAAGAGTATTTTCTGAAGTTATTATTTGAACTCATTTTGGATTTTCAGGTCGAGGTTAAGATTACGGGCATATACGGCTGAAATTAACCATTGTTTTTCAAAATATCTGTGAAAATTAATTCCAGATTGTCTGTCATCTCATCGGTGCTTCCATTGGTCATGCTGGGTGCCACTTTCAGAATATCATTAATGATGATCGTTGGTGTTTCATTGGCCTTGTACTGCTGGGCCATCTCCAAAGAGCGATCGGTTTTGCTTTTAATGGAAGCAGATTGCATGCCTTCTGTCATCTCTTTGCCGACCTTGAAATCCCGTGCCAGAAATTTAATGACCTTGGGTTGGAAAATATCGACGCCTAATTTAAAGCTGGTGTCAAATAACTCCTGGGTAAACTCTTCTTCAATCCCCAACTCATCGGCGATATAAAATGCCATTGCCGGGTAGGCCGTTTGGTTGCCCCAGTATATGGGGAATTTTTTATGGAGAAGCTTGTCTTTGAATTTGGAGCGTAGACGTTTGGATGTTTCCAGAAACCGATAGCAATGCCCACAGGAGTAATTGAAGAACTCAGACATCTCGATTGTTTTAACATTTTTGAGCTTGCTGATATCACCAATCACTTCATATTTGCCGCGTATCTTTCCGTCAGCCTGAGCCCATGTGGGTAAAAACAAAAAAACAGCCAGTAAAAGGGAGGAAACCTTTTTCATGAACAACTCCTTATATTATCAAAATGTAATTTCATTAATGTTTAATTTTAGGCCAATAATTCGCGAAATTAAAACGCGGGCTATGGTTTTTTACATGGCACAGTTTGCAAGCTTCTTTGGCTTGGCTACCAAACCCCTTCTGTGGTGCCGATGCATGGCTCCGGCCGGGACCGTGGCACACCTCACATTGGACATTTTTCAGGGCGGGAGTATCCAGCTCACTGATAAAGCCTCCTGTAAGGTTAAAGCCGACCACATGGCAAACAAGACATTCCGGGTCAAATGCCTTGTTGATTTTTCTTAAGGTACTATAAGCTCGGCCATGGCGCGAACCGGACCACACCTTATGTTCAGCGGGATGACAGGTTTTGCATTGAGTATCCCCGGCATAAACAGATTTGTTTCTTCCGTTCCGCTTGGCAGTCAGAGTTTCGAAGAACATGGCTTCGACTTTTCCATTATATTGTTCGTACAATTTTACCATTTCAGGATCGAATTTTACACTTGAATCCAGCTTTACCAATTGATGTTTCAAGGACTTGTTGCCTTGAGGGTCAAACTGGACTCTCAATTCCCCCATTTTCTGTCCTCGAGAGGAGGATTGGACGAAAAGTTTGCCATTTTTTCTGACCGGTTTCAGGTCAATAACATCCGTTTCGGTGACAATATGTCCATTGATGACAATATCGACCCCATCCAAGCCAAGGTAGCCCAGGGCGGTCTGTCTTTCAGCATGGGTGAGAAGAACGATGAGGTCGGGATTTTCTGTCTTACGCATGTGAGCGATCAGGTTCCGGGCTGTTTGCTTTGGATCTGTAACTGTAAGACCAGCATGGTCATAAAATAAGCCAGGGTCAGCGACTGCGAGGATGCCTGCTTTCAATCCATTTGAGAATATTTTCATCTTTGAGCGGATAGGTTCAAACTGATTGATCATCAGGTTTCCCGCTATCCATGGAATTTGATTCCGTTCCTTTAAAAACCTGGGGCCATAAACCAAGTCGCGATCCCCAAGCGCGACAGCATCGTATTGCATTTTTTCCGTTGCGATGAGTAGCGTTTCGGCTTTCAGTTTTCCCTGGCGTGTGGGTTCTTTAAAATGGTCGCCGGTGTCGACCAGTAGAAGGTGAGGGTTCTTGTTGCGCGTGTCTTTAATGTATTGCATGCGCCGTTCAATGCCACCTTGATCTTCCTCCTTGGCGCATCCGCAAGGTTTTAGCTCTGCCAGCATGTTACCGGTGTAGACAATCAGAATCTCTCCAGGGTCTGATGATGGGGTTGTTCCTCGAATTGGTGAAAGGCATCCCGCTATAAATATCAGTAAAATCAATATTATTGGTCTCATATGCATTAAGGTATCGGAAATTCTGTGTGAAATCAACGTTCGCCGGGTAAGGGGGCGGAAAACCAGTGTTTTAGAGGGTAAGAGCGAATTTGATTTCCAGCAAATCCGCATTTCGTTATGAAATCCCTGTAAAAACCGTTACTATATAAGGAAACTACACTGGTTAATCTATGCCACTGCGTAAATCTGAAATTCATATGCACTCCATCTTTTCAGATGGCGAATTTTCTCCTTCAGAGCTGATAAATATTGCGGAAAAAAATGAGGTGTCAGTCTTATCCCTCACCGATCACGACACCTTCGATGGAATTCCAGAATTTCTTCAATCTGCGGAGGCAACGGGGATCACCGCTTTTCCTGGAATTGAAATCACGGTAAAATTTCATGACTTTAATATTCATATGCTGGCCTACTTTAAGGACTATGAATCGATCAAGCCTCGTCTAAGAGACCGGGTGAAAGAAATGACCGAAACCCGTGAAACTCGCATGCGTCAATTGATTGAGCGAGTTAACGAAGTCATCCCCGACAGATTTCAAGGAGCGATAGAATTTGAGAATGTGAAAAGAGCGGCCGAAGGGGTTCTCGCCAGGCCGCACCTTGCACGAGAGATGGTGAGACTTGGCATTGTGTCGAGCACAGGTCAGGCCTTTGAACGGTATCTGGTAAAGTATAATGTTGAACGGGAAAACCTGGACGTGCAGACCGCCATCGCAATGGTAAGGGAAAGTGGAGGCGTGCCGGTGCTGGCCCACCCTGGAGAGCGGTCCTACTCCCTGATCTGTCCAGAAAAAGACCGGCAACCCGAAAATGCCCCTGTTTTGCTTGAGGAGTTGAAGGAGATGGGACTTCTGGGTCTTGAATGCCATTACCCCTATCATGAAAGAATGGGGACGGTGGATTATTTTATCGATCTGGCAACTAGTTTCGATTTGATCGTGACAGGTAGCCGTGATTTTCACGGATTCAACTCGCACCAAAAGGTCAATATCTTTGGCACCACCAAAATGGAACCGGTTTTCCTCGAACAGTTCCAGGAAGTTTGGAATTAAATTCCTTTCCAAAAACTGAGCAATTTCAGCCTCGAAAACTCATATCAAAGTTTGCACCAACCCTGAATGGTAGCGTCCCACGACTTTTGAAATTTTATCGGACCTGAAAACTCACGAGAATACCACCCATCACATCATCCAGCGCAAAATCCTTTTTGGGGCTATTGGGATGACCATTGTGGCAGTTGACGCACCCGCGTGTTACGGCGATATCCGGGTAAATTGCCTGGAAATATGTTTTTCGTCCTGCTTTCGAATGCTTTATATAAGGGCGAATGGGGTGCACTTCCACATTTTCCAGTCCAACCTGTTCAAACTCGTTGGCAGGGCGGTTTTGCGGATTGATGGGATAAAGACTGATCAATCGATAGTCCAGCCCCAACCGTTTGGATTTAATTGCACTGTTCAATAAAAACTGGGCTGGAAGCATGAGGGCTTTGTCGTTTTTCCACTTTTCCTTGGAATGCAGAATGCCCTGCTCCTCCAAACGATTGACAACATGTTGAGCATATACTGTTCGGTCCGATTCCAGCACGGAGTGCACATAGTCCGCCACCACTTCGGGAGCCAGTAGAAACTTTTCATCGATATTTTTTTCTGTACGTTTTCCCAAAGGCAAGTCGATGATGATCCCTCCCATAACATCACCCATTTTAAAGTCAGTCCTAGGACTGTTCGGGTGATTGTTGTGGCAGGTGATACAGGTTTCCGAAACAGCAATATCTGGATAAATGGCCTCGAAATACCAACGTCCGTCCCGCGGAATGATCCAGGTGAATGGCTTGTCTGGGTTTCTGACAACTTCTTCCAGTCCAAGTTTTTCATTCTGTGAGCGAGGTGCGTTGTGATTATTGAGAGGCCAGAGGCTTAGTAGACGGTACTTCATCCCTATCCCGCGTGAGTTTGAAATTTTGGAAGACATTGAAAGAAACTGGGCTGGCAAAAGTAACGTCTTTTCCTGTTCCCAGTTTTCAGAAGCGGTGAGAGAGTTTTGCCGGGCCAGGTGTTCAACCACTTGCTCGGAGTAGGTAGTTCGCCCCGCCTCAACCACAGCGTGGATGAAGTCGGCGGCAAGTCCGGCAGGTACTCCTTGTTCCAGGCTTTGTGCCGGGGATGGAATAAGTAGAAAGAACAGGGCAATACAGAATGCGAAAGATTTCATGGGGCTACCTCAAGAAAAGGTATATACCCGTTAATATAGGTTCCGAAATAAAAAATCTCAATCCTACGGGCAAAGAAACCGGGGCAGATGTGGCTTCCTGACTCGGATGATTATTCCTCCTCAGGGGCAACTTCCAGCCTGTGGTCTGATGTCCATACCCTACACTAAAGTATTTGACCTTATATTCCGATTTTAAAAAAGGGATAAACAGCAGGCTAAAGATGAGAATTTAATGTTTTATGGATCAATCCATTGGTCAAGTTGTGGCATCTTGACTGATCTTGATGAGTCAGGTATCTAATTGTTGTCAATTGAAAGTCATAGAGCTCTGCTTGTCAAAGTGTTCTTTCTAGCATCTTCTTTATTGCTGGTTGTCGTATCTATGGGAAATGCTTCTGACCTTGATACTACCGAGTCTTTGCCCCCTGACTTGTTTCTTCCTGCAGAGAATACACAGGATATTCAACCTCGTGAAAATCCCACTATTGTCCGCTCTCGTTTGGTAACTGTAGATTTTACTCTTCTGTCCGACCCCGAAGAAAACATCACAGCAGACCAGGATGATGAAACTCAACTAACCTTGAATCTTTTTCATGGACTTGAGTTTACGGTCATCATTCAAAAAATAGAAAAGAACAGGTCAGGAAGTTACTCTTGGTATGGAGAGTTAAAAAACATTCCAATGAGCAGGGTGGTTTTAGTCGTTAACCAACATATGGTTTTTGGGAACATTTCGAAGCGGGATATTTCCTACCAGATACGTCATATCAGTGATGGAGTGCATGCGATTTATGAGATTGATCCCACCAAATTTCCACCTGCGAGTGAACCAATTACTCCCAATATAAAGTCTGAATTTCCTCAGGCACCTGCCGGAGAACTGCAAAAAGACGCAATGAATCAAATGAATACTCATATCTCTGGCAAAGTTAATCATTTGGGGAGACCCCATATATCTGGTGGAGATAATTTTTTGTTTGGAGGGGATGCCTTTGTCTCTCAAGATCCTTTTTCTAATCCGAGTCAAGATGCCATGCCTTTATCGGGTGCGTTGATGGTGCCTGACTCCCTGAATCCATCGTCTAATTCCAGCTCCTCAAGCCCTAAAATCCAGGCTGATGACGGAAGTGTAATTGAACTCCTGGTGGTTTACACTGCGGAGGCTCGTGTTGCTGAAGGAGGTGTCAGCGCAATAGAGAGCCTGATTGATTTGGCAGAATCTGAAACCAATGCGGCTTATTCAAATAGTGGTGTGGCGCATGTCGTTAGTGTGGTTGCCAGGCAGGAGATAAGCTTTTCAGAAAGTGGCTTTAGTTTTAGTGGTTTTCTGAATTCTGCGCAGGATGGATCAATCTCAGGTCTTCATGACCTGCGAAATACTCACGGAGCAGATCTGGTTGTCGTGCTGGTTGATGGTGATGATAGTCTATGTGGGCTTGCATTTTTGATGACCACAGTTTCTTCGTCCTTCGCTCCTTATGGATATTCAGTGACGCAGACAAATTGTGCTACGGGTAATTACACGTTTGGGCATGAGATAGGTCACAATATGTCTGCCCGTCACGACCGAGCCAATGATAGTACAGATGGCCTGCCTTTTAATTTTAATCATGGGTATGTTGATAACACCAATAGCTTTAAAACTATCATGGG
>JAJDBI010000125.1 GCA_029261435.1 Nitrospinaceae bacterium | reverse complement strand
CGAATTTCAGAGGAACCTATTCTCAAGTGGGAGGAGGACTTGGAAGTCCCAAACGGCCAAATGGGAGAAATCATTGTTAAGTCTCCCTGGGTCACAAAAACCTATTTCAACCGTGAAGACGTCACTCGTCTGGCTAAAATCCCGGACGGGGAATCTTTCTGGCACAGAATGGGCGATGTTGGGAAATGGGACGAACAAAACCGGCTTTGGTTCTGCGGCAGAAAGAGTCATCGTGTCGTCACCAGTTTAGAAACTCTATTCACCATTCCCTGTGAAGCCTTGTTCAACCAGCACCCTGATGTCAGGCGTTCCGCATTAGTGGGTAAAGGTTCTGGAAGCCATCGGCAACCTGTTATCATTATAGAGCCTGAGAATAAGAAGCGCGTCGCTGATAATCGGGAGTCCTTCATTCGGGAGTTGCTTGAGATTGCCTCCGCTTCCACACACACCCGATCTATAAAAAAGGTACTTTTCTATCCTGATTTTCCGGTGGATGTCAGGCATAACGCTAAAATCTTCCGCGAGAAACTGGCCGTCTGGGCCGAGAACCAGTAAAATTTTTCACCCATTAAAACTTCAATTTTGAGTTCTCTTAAAATTGGGTCGACAAGACCAGGCCGCCGCCCCTATGGTCAACACGAGGGTAGATAGTGAAGTGTCTGCCTTTTTTGTTGCTATGGAGTTTGAGGATAGTTTTAGAAGTGAAATAACCCAGCGCCGCACCAAGAACAACATCTGAGGCCCAATGCTTATTATCATTCAGTCGTGAATAGCCCGTCATGGTGGCAATGCCATAAGAAAGAGGGGCTATTAGTGGAATATGCTCATATTCGTTGGCCACCACCGTCGCTATGGCAAAAACAGAAGATGTATGTCCTGAAGGAAATGCGTTATTGCTCGCACTGGGTCCTTTAAATTCATCCGCAGAGACACCATCAAAAGGGCGCGTCCGACCCATCACAACTTTTATTGCTCCTGTGAACAAGCTGGTAACGAGAAAACTTTCTACAGCTAGCAAGGCTGTTCGCTCGGCTTTCTCATTCTCCCAAAAGTTTCCATAAATATAAAAGCCGATCATAGCAGGTAAAGTAAAAGCTGCGTTGCCAAACGGCTCAAACACATCCGATATGCTATCGGTGGTAGAGCTTCGGCTATTTTTAACCTCCTCGTTGATATCTTCATCCAGAACAAAAAATACTCCGGTTACACCGGCAACAATTGAAGCGGTGATCCAATCATCTTTGTCCCATCGTAGAGGAGATGTCAAAGCATAACGAGCATCCGAAAAAATACCTTTAAAGTAATTACTGTCCAGCTTAATTCTGCTACGCATGCTTATACTTTCAGATCTTTCCTTTAGAGCCGAAGAATAAGTTTTATTTGTGGCAAAAAGTGGCTCGTCGCCTGAACCTGTAATAGTGAAATCATCCGACAATGAGAATAGATAATCCGAGCGAAGAGCCTCCATTTGGATTTCCTCTGAACTCAAGGGTACTTGTCCATTTAATGAATCGTCGCTATCTCCAGTCACCACAGGGGTCATGTCAGCCAAGGCGGGAGAACCCATGAGAAACAGCCCCAAAGCAATAAAAATCGCCCACCAGAGTTTAAGGCGGTTATTAAAATTCATCATGGTTTTTCAACATATTGCATGGGTTAGGCAAAGGAAAACGTAAATCGAAAAGCTTCTCACAGATGCGACCAGTCTGACATCAGACCCTATTGATCACTACAAGTTATCGGCAAAGCTATTCCATTCAGAAACCAGGTTCCTTATATACCGTTTACGGCTTTTTAACCTTTGAAATCAAGGGTTTTTTGCGTCAACCACCCTCTGATTCTAAAATACTGCACAGAACCCGCAAATAAGAACGCGAATGGAGGATATTTGAACAAGGAAGAATGAAAAACTCTGAAATGAGGGGACTAATTTGCTAAATGCCTGCAGGGCATAATGTAAGTCAGACTTTCAGCCGATATGACAGGAGAAATCAATGCACCTATTCAAGGAGGAAAACGTGCAAACCATCTATCCAAAAAGAAAATCCGCTAAACCTGTTACCCACTATATTCTACCGATCACCTTGCTGGCAGTAATGGTATTTCTTATCAATGCCCTGCAAAGCGTGACACTCCCGGACCCTCTTGGGGAAAAAATTCAGAGTCATATGTCTAATTTTCATAAGTCAGACCGAACAGGTTAATCCATCAATTAATGGGTTGTTGTGAAAACTCTCGGTCGAAAGACAAAGGCTTTTAAAAGCCGAGGAATATTTGCAGGTCAGGGAAGTAGATACGTAGCAGGCTCTGCCGGTAGCCGAAGTAAACCATAAGCCGGGTTTTGTACTTCATGAAACATGAAGCGGTGACCATTAATCTAGGCCTGCTGTTGCCAGCAGGCTCGAGCAATCAACCCGAAAGTATCGGGCGGGCAACCCTCATGCACTTTCCTATTTGATCTTGCTCCGGATAGGGTTTACCAAGCTACCATTGTCACCAACGGTACTGGTGAGCTCTTACCTCGCCTTTTCACCTTTGCCGCCGGCACGAAACCGGGTAGGCTGTGTATTTTCTGCGGCACTTTCCTTAAGGTCGCCCTCACTCCGCGTTACGGAGTATCCTGCCCTGTGGAGCCCGGACTTTCCTCTCT
>JAJDBI010000124.1 GCA_029261435.1 Nitrospinaceae bacterium | reverse complement strand
TTGATAGGTTTATCAAGCCCTTCGACGATCAAAGGAGTGATCGCAGGTTTGCCACACGATGTTGGCAAGATGAGTCTGCAATCACTTGGGTTGGGTATGTTAACTCTGGCCATACTTTACCTTGCACCCAGGTTCAGCACTAAAATTCCTGCGACCCTCATAGCTTTGATCGCGGGAACTCTCGCTTCCATTACAGGTGGGTTGAGCGTTCCGCTCATTGGGGAAGTGCCTCAAGGCTTGCCCAGCCTTCAACTGGAGTCCCTGCTGAATGTTAATTTTTCAGCCCCTTGGTTCATTATCAGCTCTGCGCTAACCTTGGGAGCCTTAGGGTGTATCGATACCCTATTAACCGCGGTGATCGTTGATAAAATTACCGAAACCAAGCATCAGAGTAACCGAGAGCTCATTGGACAAGGCCTGGGAAATATTGCCTCTGGATGCTTCGGAGGTTTGCCCGGAGCTGGCACAACAATGTCCTCAATTGTCAATGTGAAAGCCGGAGGGCGCACTCGCCTGTCTGGTGTCATTTCCAGCCTATGCCTCTTAGCTGTGTTGCTGGGACTGGGGGCCTACGTGCAATATGTTCCCATCCCTGTGCTGGCTGCTATTCTGATCACGGTTGGCATGGATATTATCGACTACAATGGACTTAAAGAAGTCTCAAAAGTAGACAGGTCGGAAGCTGCAATCCTTTTAGTGGTGTTAGTGATGACCGTGTTTGTCGATTTGATTGCCGCGGTGGGAACGGGGATGACCTTGTCGGTTTTTGTATTTATGAAAAAAATGAGTTCCATTGGCGAGGACACTATCGCTCTCTTTCCACTTCGAGACCTAAAGGTGAGAAAACCTTGCGACTTGAGAGACGAGTTCATCTTGCCTTCGGAGTATTTGGATAAAGTGTATATCCAATCTTTTACGGGTCCGATCTTTTTTGGGTTTTCTCAATATCTAATTGATAACCTCAAAAAACTACCCTCCGTAAATGTCATTATCTTTGAGATGAACCGCGTTCCCTATCTGGATCAATCGGCGGCGCATGCTCTTGAGTTGGTATTTGATTATCTGCAAAAAAAAGGGATTTCTGTTCATTTGGCCCATGTTAATGAAAAACCTCTTAAAATGTTACATGCTGTAAATCTCGTGCCAAGACTCATTCCGAAAGAGAACATCTTTGATCATATTTTTGATTGTATCCAATCATTAGAGGAAGAGTTTGTTTTTAAAGGATCCGGGAAGGGTTAGCGATGAGCAGCAATGTGACTTATTTTATAAAAACACTATTAAAATCATAGGCATTAATTATGAGTAAACTTTTTTCAGGCAATTCATTTTTTTTGAAACATAACGCCAGTTATGCTATTGCGATGATTGTCAGCGCTTTGATCATTTCCTTCATTGACAGTCAGTTGCCTTTGGGCGTGTCCATAGGTGAGGCCTACGCTATTTTAGTCTTGATTGGTATCATGTCCAAAGACAATAGAATGGTTGCTGTTGGGGCCATAGTAGGAACGGTTTTAACCTTGGAGGGGTTTTATATTTCTGAAGGAAGTGTTGCACTATGGATCGTCTGGACCAATCGACTATTGGCCATTTTTATCATCTGGGTGGTTGCTATATTTGCATTTGCTCAAATACGATTTCTTGAAGAACAGAAGGAGTCAGAGAAGATAATAAAGGCATACGAACTCTTGCAAGAGGAAACAACCTATTCAAAAGTGCTTAAAGAGATTGCCATTCTGTCCAACTCATCTGACCCCGTGGAAGATGCTCTGAAGCAATCCATGCAAAAGATTTGTGAATTTACAGGCTGGCCTGTTGCCCATATTTATATAAGTCATACTGGTGAAGATTTACTCAACTCCAGTAAGCTCTGGGTCCTCAAAGATTGGGATTTGTTTAAAGAGTTTAAAGAGACAACGGAAAGCATGGATTTTCGTCCTGGTGTTGGTTTGCCAGGGAGAGTGCTGCTGAGTAAAAAGGTTGAATTGATCAAAGATTTAAGTAAGGATTCCAATTTTCCCCGTGCTCGTATAGCTCTGGGAAATGGTCTGAAATCCGGATTTGCGTTCCCTGTTTTAATCGGAAGGAGGATCATTGCTGTCATGGAGTTTTACAGTATGGATATGCTTGAGGAAGATAGCAAGCTGATTGACTTCACTGAAACTCTCGGTTTTTTATTGGGTCGGCCCTTTGAACGCGATCACGCTGGATTGAGAAAAGAAGAATACGAGAACCATTTAAGACGGCTTTATATCCGTATGAAAGCCGTGAGGGATGAAGAAGACAGCCAGACAGACACACAACAACGAACTGCAGATAATATACACGACAAACTGAGATGAAAAACTAAGAAGATCTTTCTGTTGAACTTTTCTTTTTGTATGCCTTCAAGCATAAGTATTTTATCATCATTCGCGCCAAAGCAGGTCTCTAGAGATAGAGCAGGCTGGTGGAACTTCCTCCAAAAGAAAACCGAGCCCAACATTAGTTGAGCCCGGTTTATACACCATGGATATTAGAAATAAAACAAGGCATTAAATGCAACGGTGTCTTGAGTATCCGTACCCACGCCGTTATCGTTAGTGAACGGAGTTGCATCCGAATCATCATGACGGTACTCAGCGCGGACGACCATATTGTTATTGATCCTGACTTCCGGAGTGAACGTGAAAGCGGTCAACTTTTGAGTCGTTGAGGTACGGAACCCGTCTTTGTCGTCGAAAATCTGGCCTCGGAAATTGAGAGAGAACCATTCATTAACGTCATAACGAACGATTCCGGAAAACCCCCACCACTCTGCATCAAGGGTACGACCATTAGCATTATCTTCTGAGCCGTACACAAAGTTCAGGTTTAAAGACACGTTTTTGCAAACGCCAATGTCGGCAACAATGTCATAAAAATTTCTTAAGTCTTCGGTGTTATTGGTGTCTCCTGTTTGCGACTCTGCACTGCCAAAATAATTAAAGAAAAGAGCTACGTTATCCATTGGAGCCCAGGAAATTTGACCACCAAACCCTTTTGCGCTGTTGTTGTCGGTTTGGTTATCTTGCCCATTAGAGACCATGGCTAAAACACCAATGGTGTCGTTCACGGCGTATTGCATGCGAACTCCGGTATGCGTGAACGGGCCGAAGTTAAACAGGAAAGATCTGGAAAAGTTATAGTTCCACCCATCGTATCCGTCCATAACTTCTGCGCCGATATGGGTGGCAAATTTACCAAAGTCGATCAAGAGTCCGTTGCCAATAGGTGCGTTGTATTGAACGAACCCAATCTGTAAATCAAAGTCATCATCAGTAGAAACACCATTCGCGCCTGTAGCTTTGTTTGTTTTTGGATTACTGAATCCGAACGTTAAGTCTGTGCGAAAACCCACATCGCCTATATTGCTGGCATCTTTTTTAAAGACCAGTTCCCCTGTGTCAAATTTGAATGAGTTGTCATCGTCGTCATAAACGCGGAGATCATTAAGGTTGTCAGAGGGTTTGTTGAAATTATAAGAATAGGAGGAACTTGCAAACCCATGAACCTCAATATCTTTCAATAATTCGAGAGCAGAATTTGCATAGGCTGTGCTTGTTAATGCAAGAGCCAAATAAATAGAAACAAACAAATTAACGGTAAATCTTCTCATTTCCCATTTCCTCCTTTAATGGACAATCTTTTAAGTTGAATCACTTTAACTGGGGGAGTTTATCTAGTTGTTTAGCAAGCTTGGCCTTGGCTTTCCTATCCATCAGAGTTGCTCATATAACTCGGATGTATAAAACGGGCCAAAAACCTGTAAGCCAGCGATAAGTAGTAATTGCCTGCCCCGCTTCCAAGACTATGACTTTATATTTATTGAGTTAGGCCATAATTATACCAAATTATATCCGGTTTCACCATGTTGAGTTGTATCCAGCCCCATTTCCTCGTCTTCGTCATTAACCCTGAACCCGATTGTTTTATCAATGACTACAACCAAAACGTAAGTGACAATGAACGAATACGCTCCTGCAGCAAAAATGCCCACTAACTGGACCCAAATTTGGTTGAAATTTCCAGCCAATAAGCCTGTTCCTCCTATAGTGACGAACAAACCTGTAGCGAGTGCACCCCAAGCGCCGCCTACGGCATGAATCCCAAAAACATCGAGGGAATCGTCATAGCCTACTTTAATTTTCACAATTACAGCGTAGAAGCAGATAAATCCAGCGAGAAAGCCTATTACCATTGCCCAAAGAGGCTCCACAAAGCCTGCAGCCGGGGTGATGGCGACTAATCCTGCGACGATTCCGGATGCGGCACCCAGGGCGCTGGCTTTTCCCACTTTGATAAATTCAGCTGCGAGCCAGCCGATGAGTCCAGCTCCTGTTGCAATTTGAGTGTTAGTGAATGCCAGAACTGCCATTTCGTCTGCTGCAAGCGCACTGCCTGCGTTAAAGCCGAACCACCCGAACCATAAAAGACCAGCTCCCAGAAGGGTGAGAGGAAGACTGTGAGGGATCATGAGTTTTCCCGGGAAGCCTCGGCGCTTTTTAAGAACTATTGCAGCGGCCAGTGCAGCGGTTCCTGAAGCGATATGAACCACCGTACCCCCTGCAAAATCTAAAGCTCCCATGTCGCCCAACCATCCACCACCCCATACCCAATGGCAAATGGGATCATAAACCACGGTCGACCATATAAAAATGAAGATGATATAAGCTTTAAAATCCACTCGCTCAGCCATTCCGCCACTGATAAGAGCAGCAGTGATGATGGCGAACATCAACTGAAACATGCTGAACAGATATTCCGGGATGGTGCCAGAAAGGGTTTTATAATCAATCCCTATAAAGAGAACTTTGCTCAGGTCTCCGACAAAATGTCCGATATCGTTACCAAAGGCTAAAGAATAGCCAAAAAGCACCCACTGTATCGTGATGACTCCGAGCGGTATAAAACTGTGCATCAAGGTACTGAGAACATTCTTGCGCCGCACCATGCCACCGTAAAATAGTGCGAGGCCAGGAAGCATAAGCATCACCAGAGCCGAGGAAATCATTATCCAGGCGGTATCCGGGTAGCTGATTTGGCTGGTTTCCTCAGCCGAGGCGATCACAGGAAAGAGCATGAATAAAAAAGTCAGGGCGACCCTGCTCGCTTGAATTCTGATTTTCATAAAACCCGATCTCCTAAATAAAGTAAAATAGGGGTGGTGATTATTGGCCTTCTTAAAGGGAGAGGTTTTCAATTCTTATACCAAAGAGGAAAACAGGTTTCACGGAGCCAGAAAAAATCTTATAACTTACATAAAAACAATTGTTTATGTTTGTGTTTTTAGGTTGTTGAGGTAAGATAAGAGGGATGGCTGGTAGAGCAGAACTGCTTGCTTAGCAAGCAGAGGCTACTAGGAACTGCTATAAAATACATCATTTTTTTTAGCATTGATTCTGAGGATTGCAGCCGGTTTTTGTTCAGCCAGGGTATTACGTCAAAAATATGACCGCCCAGGAAGAATTTTTCCGGCGATTTTTGCGGATTGAGTTTGGCTGAAAAGTTTTAAGTCCTTTTAAAATAATGGTTTTATTGTTTTTGTGATGATGTGGTTCAGTTTGGCATATAAGTTGCTTTAACAGGGGGGAAGTGAATAAGTCCCTGATTCTTAATGTTTAACTTTTAATTTTTGTCGACCAAAAGGGGCAGGAGAGCGACTCATGGCAGAAGACGAGGACATACTAGAAGAACTTGAAGCGGCAGAGGCGAC
>JAJDBI010000123.1 GCA_029261435.1 Nitrospinaceae bacterium | reverse complement strand
TTGTCATCGGTTTTGCGGTAGTTTTTGAAACCATTGCTTTTTCTGTCGCATACAGGGAGTTGGGAAAGACCAAGGGTTCACAATGTTTGATAAAAGCCATCCGCACAAGTAAAGATCCGACAATATTCACAGTGCTGTTTGAGGATTTTGCCGCGCTGCTTGGCTTGGTTGTAGCGGGACTGGCAATTTATCTTGGAGAAGTATTTGAATTACCCATTTTGGATGGGGTCGCCTCCATAATAATTGGTCTAATATTGGCGATCACGGCTTCATGTCTGGCATTCGAATGTAAAGGGCTATTATGCGGAGAATCCGCTAACGAACGGGTTGTTTATGGGATTAAAAAGATTTTAAAAGAAGAATCTAATGTTCTATATATCAATGAAGTTTTGACAATGCATCTCGGGCCAGCGGATATTTTACTTAATATCAGCTTGGATTTTGAAGACGGTATTTCTTCAATTGACGTTGAAGAAACCATCTCCAGAATGGAAATAAATATTAAAAAACAATTCCCCGAAATCAAACGCGTATTCATTGAAGCGCAAAGCTGGCTGGGGCATCGTAAAAGTTCAGCTTCTGACACACAGACAAATCAATCGGCGAATTAAGTATCACCAAGGTTAATTATGAAAAAGAAAAAAAAGGAACTTGATTCCATTGGCTGGAGAGAATGGGTCTCGTTTCCTGAGTTAAAGATAAAAACTATTAAAGCAAAAATTGATACTGGCGCCAGAACTTCTGCGCTTCATGTCTCCAATATTAAAATATTTAAACGAACGAATAAGGTGACCTTTACTATTCACCCGGTTCAAAGAAAACGAAACCCGGTTATTAATACAACGGCCGAGTTAATAGGCGAACGTTCAGTAAAAAGTTCAAATGGTGATACCACCATTCGACCTGTAATAAAAATAAAATTGAAGATTGGAAAGAGAGTTTTTTCTATTGAATTAACCCTGGTGAATCGGGACTTGATGGGGTTTAGATTGCTTTTAGGAAGAAGTGCGATGAAGAAACGCTATCTCGTTAACTCAGGCCAATCTTTTTTGATTTCGAAAGATATAAATAAACAGAAAGGTACAAAATGAATATAGGAATATTATCCAGAGGACCAAAACTTTATTCTACAAAAAGACTGAAGGAGGCCGCAAAGAATAGAGGACATCAGGCTGAGGTGATCGATTATCTAAAATGTTATGTAAATATTACATCACATAAACCATCCGTTCACTACAAAGATCGAGTTCTTAACGAATTTGATGCAGTAATTCCACGTATTGGTGCATCAAATACCTTTTACGGAACTGCGATTGTTAGGCAATTTGAAATGATGGGAGTTTACCCCCTCAATGAATCAGTAGCTATTTCGCGCTCGCGAGATAAACTCCGGTCCTTGCAAATTCTAGCGAAAAAAGGGGTGGGTTTGCCGATTACTGGGTTTGCTCATTCTACAAAACATACGGAAGATATTATCAAGCTGGTTGGAGGCGCGCCTCTCGTCGTAAAGCTACTAGAAGGTACTCAGGGAAAGGGAGTAGTGTTAGCTGAAACGAATAAGGCCGCCGAAAGTGTCATAGGAGCATTCATGGAACTCGATGCCCATATCATGGTTCAGGAGTTTATTAAAGAAGCGGGTGGTGCTGATATCCGATGTTTTGTCATTGATGATAAAGTAGTAGCTTCCATGATGAGGCAGGGTAAGGAAGGTGAGTTTCGATCAAACCTGCACCGAGGTGGAAGCGCGAAGGTGATCAAAATTACCCCTGAAGAAAGAAGCACTGCAGTGCGTTCTGCAAAAGCTATGGGATTAAATTTGGCTGGAGTAGATTTGTTGCGCTCCAATCATGGCCCCGTGGTAATGGAAGTCAATTCATCTCCTGGCCTTGAAGGTATCGAGGCGGCGACCGGAATTGATGTTGCGGATAAAATCATTCAATTCATGGAAAAAGATGCCAAACATGGAAACACGAGAACAGCAGGAATTGGATAATGGCGACTGACTTGAAAATAGGAGGTACTTCGATTAAAAAGGGCGAGCGAAAAAAAATTCAGCTCGCGGTATCCCATCTTTATGATGGCACGGATCTCTCTATTCCTGTGGAAGTTATCCGCGGCAAAGAGGATGGGCCAACTTTATTTATTTCAGCTGCTATCCATGGCGATGAAATCAATGGGACGGAAATAATAAGCCGAATTCTAAAAAACAGATCACTCAAGAAAATTAAAGGGACTTTAATAGCCGTTCCGGTGGTCAATGTCTTTGGTTTTAATATGCTATCGCGATACCTGCCAGATCGACGCGATTTAAATCGGTCATTTCCCGGCTCAAAAAATGGTTCCCTGGCTTCAAGATTGGCAAATATTTTCATGAAGGAGATAGTTAAAAAGGCTACTCATGGAATAGATCTTCATACGGGCGCTATTCATAGAACTAACTTGCCTCAAATTCGTGCATGTATAAGCAATACTGAAACTAAACAACTGGCTTTTGAGTTTGGAGTCCCCGTGGTTATAAATTCCAATATCCGCGATGGTTCTTTGAGAGAAGCGGCACGAAGGAAAGATATACCCATGCTACTTTTTGAAGGCGGAGAAGCATTACGGTTCGATGAAAAGGTTATTCAAATTGGTGTTCACGGTTGTCTCTCGGTTATGCAATCCATAGGTATGCTGGCTAAGAAAAAGCAAACAAAGCGGAGAGAGGTCTTTGTTTCCTGGGCTAGCCAGTGGTTGCGTTCTCCCGCCAGCGGACTTGTCCGCACATTAAAGGATGTGGGCGCACATGTTAAGGAGG
>JAJDBI010000122.1 GCA_029261435.1 Nitrospinaceae bacterium | reverse complement strand
CGCTGTCAGGCTGAACACGTCATTCGGGTCGGCCAGGGTCACCGACCTTGTGGTGTTGAGCGTTGACACCAGCCCATTTGGCGTGGTCACCTTTAAATTGCTGAGTGGTGCCTGCATGCCCCATCGCGGGTCCGGAGTTTGAGTTGTTGCTGTCACTGTGCCATCCGGTGATGTGGAGGTAACGCTACTGTCCAGCCCCAGAAGTGTTGTAGAAATTAATCCATTTGGGTCGGTCACTGTGCGTAAATTCTTGCCGCCACCGGTTTCAAGTTGTTCAACAGAAAAAGCAGAAACCCGCCCCAGGCCTGTGGTGAGCGTTGTTGTAAAATTGTCACTGGTTCCGCTACGGGCCAGAGATTGCGATCCTCCTGCCGGATCGGCATCCACTGTTAACCGACCCAATTCGTTGTAGGTGAACAAATGATCGTTCTGCCGGGGATCGATCATTTTTGTCATCAGACCATTAGCACTATAGGTAAAGCTATTGACTTCACCATTGGGGTTGGTGATGGAATTGAGATACCCGTTGGCATCGACTGTGAACAGGGTGCGTTGCCCGTCAGGGCTCACGATGCCAGTGGGCAGGCCATTCACATCACTTTCGATGGTGGTGACATTGCCATTACCATCCGTAGCTGAGACCAACCTGCCGCTGGTGTCATAGGCAAAGCTGAAAATAATCTCATTGGTTAAGGTGTTCAAAGTTTTCAAGTGCAGGCCTGCATTATCAAAAATGTAAACCTCATTACCATCCTGGGATGGTAATTGAAGGTCGGCCGAACTAAAACCGGGGAACGGTAGAGCAACTTTCCGTATCCGCCTGAATCCCCCATCAATAAAGAGAAAGTTGTTATTTTGGTCAAAGGCTATTTCACCCAGGGAAAACAGCGCAGTTGCAAATGCGGGGATACCGTCCCCATTAAAAATAAAATTCTGGTTGGATCCAGCCAGAAAAGTATGAACGATGCCATCTGGAGTGACGAAACGAACCGCATTACTCTCAGCGATGTATAGACTTCCATTGTGAAAAGCCATAGATACTGGAAAAATACTGGTCTGAGTTGCCGGAACATTGTCCGTGAACCCACCAAAGGTTCCATTGCCGGCGATAGTTGTGATGATGCCATCGGTGTCCACTCGACGAATGCGTGCAGTTTCGATGATATAAAGGTTGTCTTCAGAGTCCAGAGCCAACTCTCTTGGGGCATCCAATGTTGCTTCTACAGCAAGTCCACCATCACCGGAAGAGCCTTGCGTTCCGTTTCCAGCAACGGTACTAATAATTCCGTTAATGTCTACAATTCGAACCCGGTGATCATCTGCATCGGCAATATAAACATTGCCTTCCGAATCAACCACTATCCCTCGCGGTGCTTTCAGGACAGCCTCGGTCGCCGGAATACCATCTTCATCACCATTGAAACCTGGATCCATCACCCGGGTAATCTGATATTCTTCCTGTCCTTGAGTTAGAATAAGAATCGCCGGAGTTGCCTGAAAATTTTCACCGTAAAACCCTAAGCCTTCTGAATCAGAAGCGAGAGTTACTTTCTTATCTTGTTTATCAACCCCACCTCTTCGTTTGGAATATAGATCAAACTGTTGGGGTGGAGGTGGCATATAGTAGGGTTGATCAAAACCATCTCCCTTTGGGAAATACAGGTTCGACTCACCTGGTGCCGGAGGCCCACCACCACCTCCATCAGTTGTACCTGCAATATGAGTGACATTCCCATTTGCATCCACCTTATAAACTCGACGTGCCCCTCTGTCTATGGCATAAAAGTTGCCTTCTCCATCAGAAGTAAAGTCCAGACTTCGCAACTCACTAAAACTTTCACAACCAGGTATTCGGGCAAAAGTAGAAATATTGCCATTCGGAGAGAGCTTATATATAGGGCACACACGAGGGACCTGAGGACTCGTATTGTTAATAGCCGAAAAGAAAATATTTCCTTCAGGATCAATAACAAGTGAGTTGAGACCTGTGAAACCAAAGTCGGTTGCCGGTGCGTCTTCCAGAATAGCCTCACCAAAATTGCCATTACCGGCAATCGTTGTCACTTCACTAGTCACACTTTCACTACTAAGACGACTCCCTTCTCCAAAATGAAAAATAGAACCCAACGAATCGTAAAGATGGTGCTGATCCAAGGTCCACCCTCCGAGCCCGACTGAAGTAAAATCATTAGAGCTGATTTTCACAGAATAATTCTGGGATTTTTCGACAAAAAACCGGGTACCGATTGTTGTTATGACAGCGCCGCTACCGTTGCGTAAGCCAAAAACGGAAGGAACTTCAGCATCCGGCGGAGGTGGAGTAGTATATTTGGCCTCAAAAAAGTAACTAATATGGACTTTAGCTTCGGTTGTGCCTGACGTTGGCCTGCCATAGGCATCCAGTCCGTCCCAAACAAACTGTTGAGCTAAATTAGGCGTCACTTCCCCCAGGGAGTTTTCGAAACTGTATTCAAAACGCCTACCGGCAACATCTACAGCCAATTTAACCCGGATTAAATCTGAGTTGACATTGGCACCAGTCACAGGAATCGTCAATGGAGAGCTATAGCCGGGTGTCCGGTCACTGTTATAGCGTAGGCTAAATGGGGTTCCGCTAACAGGAATGTCCTGACCCAGAACCTGCCCTTCCATCTGGATAATGGAGCCTGGTCTCTTGCAGGGGTCATCAGGGTTAGTCTCCGTTTCCGTTTCAGCAAGAATATTCTCAGGAGGCACTGGTATTGAAAATCCCACAAAAGCAGATAGAAAGTTCCAATCGTAGGTAGAAAAATGCTTAACAGGTACGCGCCACAGGGTTGCGCCGGGGGCGTATTGCCCTGCCAGTGATTGACGTTCTGCATCGGTGACATTGAGAGCCGTCAAAGCAAGGACATCTGCCGCCGTGCCGCTGCCATCGATATCGAGGTCTGCCAGACCGCCGGTGATGCTTAAAACTTCTATCACCCTGCCGTTCTCCGAAGCAACCCATTTACCCAGCTTGCGGTCATAAAATCCGGATGGAACAACTGTGCCAGTGGGGAAGCCTAAAAAGTTATCGACATAAGCCGGGACCGGCTGGTTGAAGTTGACCGTGTCTGCACCTGCGGCGATAGCTTCATCGATTGATAGTTCCAAAGCATAGGTGTAAGCAGTCGTGGCAGGTAATTTTGCGGGCATGGCCATTGGCCCGTTATCGCCGACTGTGTATTCGGTCGCACGCACGTTGAGTGTGGTCAGCGGTTGCGTTGTGCCATTGGGCAGAACCATTTCAGCCGTAATGCCCGGTTGAAACAGAACAGCGGCTTGACGGGTGCCGTCCTGATCGGTGACCGAACTGCCCTGTGCCAAGACCGACGTTGTGATGTTGGCAAGATCCACTGACGTCACTTTCTGGTCGAGGCCAATTAAAATAATATCTTCAGCAATCGAATAATCCTGCCAGGGCACATCGACCTTGCGTTGACCGGGAAGGAATCCCGGAAATATATAATTGAGTATCAATTGAGAACCGCCGTTAACCGCCATGTCGTAGAATCCGTCAGAGCGGGTGAGAGCCTGCCCGAACTCAGGATGATCCTTGACTGTAACGGTTGCACCGGCCAGCGGATTACCATCACGCGTGAACACACGACCACGCACCACAGCCGCACGGACGGGTTCGATAGTATCAGGAGCCATGCCCGTCTGCACTGGATTGGGGCCGATATAGAGAAAGGCCGTGTTCTGTGAGACATCCGAGATCAGAGTGCTGGCAAGAGATGGTGCGTCCGGCAAGGTGAAGGGAGTTACCACAATATCACTGGGTTCGGTCACTTGGATGGACTGAGTGCTTTGACTCATGAGCCCGAATGTATCCGTCACCGTGAGCGTGGCGATGAAACTACCGGGTGTGGTGTATTCGTATGATGTAGTGGCACCGCTGCCTGCCGGAGATCCCGGCTCACCGAAGTCCCAGAAGTAAGACGCAATCGAATCATTAGGGTCGGTAGAACCGGAGCCGTCAAAAGAAACAGTCAGAGGCGCGTCACCTTCTGAAGGTGTCGTAGTAAAAGCCGCAATCGGTGGCAGGTTGGGATTGATGACGGTGATGGATGTTGTAGCTTGATCGGTCAGTCCAAACTGATCCAAAACGGTCAACGTGACATTAAAGCTTCCGGCAGACGCATAAGTGTGAATCGGCGATACCCCTGTCCCGGTTGCGCCATCACCAAAGTTCCAACTATAAGAAGCAATGGAATCATCCGGGTCGGTCGAATCCAAAGCATCAAAAGCCACATTTAAAGGTGCCGGGCCTTGCAGGGGATTGGCAGTAAAGACGGCGATAGGGGGCAAGTCATCAATAACGATTCGGGCAGAAATTTTTGTACCGCGCTTTCCTTTCAGTTTTACCGAGAAGGTATTATTCCCTTGCAGCAAAACAACCGGAAGTATAATCTGCGCCGTCTTTTTGTTCAGCTTAATCTTCTGCCTGCGGTGATTTCTGTCTTTATCTTTATCTTTGTCCTTGTCTTTGTCCTTGTCTTTGTCATGGTCGAGTTTTTGAGGAATAATTTTTTCGCTGTTTAGAGCAATTTTTCCTTTTCTGACACGTAGCTTTTTCGGAGCATTTTCTTCTCCGCCATTCTCGATGATCAGGGTTCCCTCTATACTCGCAGGAACATTGAATTGCACTGTCTCTGTTCTTGGTTTTCCCCGAACCTTTGAAAAAATTTGCGGGCCGAAGATGCTTATTTCTTCACTATAAACAGGAACCGGTGCTGCTATGCCAACAGCTATCAGTGTTTGGATAAACAGAAAATATCGGAAAACGGCTTTCATGGCTGGGTTCCTTTAGATAGTTGTGCGTAAAATTTAATTAAGCCAGTTTAGTATGTCTATGCTCGCTTTAAATTGAGGCAGAGTCACAAAACTTTATTGTTGCAGGACCGGGAAGTCAAGATCGAATTTTCCGATTTCCAATAACTATTGATATAACATTGGTTTTCGGACAATATTTATTTTTGAGGCGAGGTATTGCATACAAACCTAATATTCAGATATCAGATAAAATTTTATGCGTGTTAAAAGGAGGTTTTTCAGGAAGCTTTAGCAGATATTTCGGGCTTGTGATGCAGGTAATTGAGATAACCGGGGGCAGGCGACTTGATTAACTTTTTGGGGCACGAAAATTGGGAGGTATAAAAAGACGGCGGTGTTGCCCGATCAGTGTGAGGCCAAGGTGATGATAGCGTTGGGGAAGATACCGAGGTTGATGGTTCCGAGAACACCGATCAGAATGACAAACAGTGTCATGGGAGTCAGTGAGATATTAAACTCCGCTTCAGGCTCTTTCATGTACATGAAGACCACGATTTTCAAATAATAATAAAACGAGATGGCACTGTTGAGCACGGCGATGATAACCAAAGTGAGTAACCCTTCCTGAATCGCAGCACTAAACAGATAGAATTTTGCAACGAATCCGGCAAACGGCGGTAACCCACCCAATGACAGGAGGAAGATTGTCATGCTCAATGCTATAACCGGATGCTTGTAAGCCAGGCCGGAATAATTTTGAATTTCCAGATTCTCTTCGCCCTTTCGACCCAGAATAATGATGATGCCAAATATCCCAAAGGTCATGAAGGCATAGGTCAGCATATAGAACAGCATACTTGAACTGCCTAGAGAACTCTTGGCGATGACCGCCATCAGGATGTAACCAGCATGCGAGATACTGGAGAACGCCAGCATCCGTTTGATGTTGGTTTGCATGATGGCACCGAGGTTACCGACAAACATACTGAGGACGGCGATGATGCTCAGAAGCATTTCCCATGATGAAGACATTTCCGGGAAGGCCTCGGCAAAGACTCGGAAAAAAGCGGCAAACGCGGCGGCTTTGGGTCCCACTGCCATGAAAGCGGTAACAGGAGTCGAAGCACCCTGATAAACGTCGGGAGCCCACATGTGAAAAGGTACTGAGGCAACTTTAAACCCAAATCCGATCACAAGCAGCACCAGTCCCATCAAAAGAAGAGGATTGGATTGGGCTGACGGATTTTGCACAACCTCGGCGATTTTGAACAGGTTCGTGGAGCCGGTAGAACCATAAACCAAAGTCATTCCGTATAGCAGGAACCCGGTAGCAAATGCACCAAGCAGAAAATACTTTAAAGCAGCTTCGTTGGACCTGTGATCATTTCTACGTATCCCCGCCAGAACGTACAGACAGATCGAGACGATTTCGATACCTAGAAAAATCATGATCATATCGGTGGAAGAGGCGAGAAGAATCATTCCCACAGTACAGAACAGGATGAGGGCGTAATACTCTCCAGCCCGTATGCCTTCTCGCTCGTTGTATTCCACAGATAAAAGGATTGCCAGTGCAGAGCTGATGGTGAATATACAAATGAAGAACAACGATAGATGATCAACTATATAGCTGTCATTAAAGGAGTAAGCGGGAATGGGGTTTTTGGCAAACGCGCTGATGGCCGTCATCAATAGACCAACCAGACTGGTAAACACCAGCAGGGATTTGTTTCGTCCCCCCCAAAGGTCCAACACCAGTACCAGCATGGCAAAAACGCTCAACACGAGCACAGGTGCCAGGGCAATCAGGTCAATCGATTCAGGTGCGAGAATGGGTTCCACAGTTTATTCCTTAATCAAAACTTTTTTGGGCATTTGAAGCTTCTGGTTCAAACTTGCCATTTCTGTTGAGGTCACGAGCCGAGCATGTTCTCCATGACTATCTTTATGTTGTTCCTGGTGAGGTCTGAAATTATCAGGGTTCACTTTGGAGACTAGATGGTTAACCGATGCGTCAAATGTTTTCATGAATGTATTGGGATACAAACCGATCCAGAAAATTAAAACGATCAAGGGAGCAATGGTGATCATTTCCCGGGTATTCATATCTTTCATGTCCATGTTTTTTGGGTTTTTCAACTCCAGAAACATGACGCGTTGGAACATCCATAGAATGTAGCAGGCCGCTAGAATGACTCCCGAGGTGGCGCAGGCCGCCCAGAGTCCGTTAACCTGAAATATTCCCAGTAGAACAAGGAACTCTCCTACAAACCCGTTCATGCCCGGTAGCCCGATAGAAGACAGAGCTACGATCATAAAGCAAACCGTATATTTCGGCATGATTTTGGCCAGCCCGCCAAATTCCGAGATCAATCTTGTATGACGCCGATCGTAGACGACACCGACTAAAAGGAAAAGTGCGCTGGTACTGATACCATGGTTAATATTCTGGATCAATGCGCCCTGGATGCCATAAGGGTTCAGAGCAAAAATTCCCAGCATGATAAAGCCGAGGTGGCTGACACTGGAATAGGCAACCAGTTTCTTCAAGTCTTCCTGAACCATTGCTACCAGTGCCCCGTATATGATTCCGATGATTGAAAGCCAGGCCACCATGGGAACAAATTCGTAGGAAGCCTGCGGGAAGAAGGGCAGGTTGAAACGCAGGAACCCATAGGTTCCCATTTTCAACAAAACACCCGCCAGAATAACGGAGCCGGCAGTGGGCGCTTCAACGTGCGCATCTGGCAACCAGGTGTGAAATGGAAACATTGGCACCTTGATGGCAAAAGCTAGAAAAAAGGCCATCCACAGCCATTTCGAGGCGTCCAGAGAAACGTCGAGGTGTTCGGTTATATAAAGAATGTCTGCCGTTGCTACGCCGGTCGTTTGCTGAATGTGAAAATAAATCCAGAGGATGGCGACCAGCATGAGTAGAGAGCCTACCGCAGTGAACAAGAAAAATTTGATGGAGGCATAAATACGGCGCGGGCCACCCCATACACCGACAATGATGTACATGGGAACCAGTTGGAATTCCCAGAAAACATAAAACATGAAAAGGTCAAGAGCGATGAAAACTCCCAGCATGCCGGTTGAAAGAGCCAGCATGGCGATCATGTATTCACGAATATGTTTTTTAACATCCCATGAAGCGATAACGCAGATCATGGTCAGGAAAGTGGTCATTACATAAAGCAGGAGTGAAATGCCATCCAAGCCAATGTGGTAGTTGATGCCCCATTGTTCAATCCAGGGAATGTTCATCCCAAACTGCATTTTATGAGTGGTGTTGTCAAAGTTCGTCCACAACATTAACGAAAGCAGAAAATCCGCCACCGCAACAGCAAGAGCGGTCTGCTTGATCGCACTTGCATTTTCCTTCGGCATGAAGACCAGACACACCGCACCGAGGAACGGTAGAAATGTGATAAAAGTTAAAAACATTTAAAACATCACCAGCAAAAGACTAATAAAACCGACAACAATAAATAAGGCGTAATTGCGGACGAAACCAGACTGAAATACCTGGGCCTGTCGACTGAACCAACCGATGGTTTTGGCAGTGCCATTCACGGCACCATCAATAGCCTTGGCATCACATTCTTTCCATAATAGTTTGGAACCTTCGACGGTGGGTTGCACGATTGATTCGTCATAAAGTTCGTCGATATAATATTTGTTCTGCACCAGATCGTAACCCCATTGACCTTCAGTAACTTTGTCCGGCAAGTCAGGGCGTTTAATATAAAACATGTAGGCCCCAAATATTCCGGTAATAGCAACTCCCAGAGAGAAAACCATCAACAATACTTCGATCCAGAGGTTGTGCTCTTTTGGAGTCAACAGGTGTGCCCATGAGGGTGCATGTCGCCCGGCTTCGTGGAGCATATGTTCGGACTGGTGCAAAGCGTGTGCAAGGTCGAAATGTAAAACCGGTTCCAACCAGTTATGCAGAATATGCCATCCGTGAAAGAGGGGAATTCCCAGTAATCCTCCAACTGTGGCCAGTCCGGCAAGAATGACCAGTGGCATGGTCATCACTTTTGGAGACTCATGCGGATGAACCGAAGGATCTACTCTCGATTCCCCGTGGAAGGTCATGAAAACAAGTCGAAACATGTAAAATGCAGTCAGCATCGCGGCAGATACGCCCATTCCCCAGAAAATAATATTTCCATCCATTAAGGAATGGTAAAGAATTTCATCCTTACTGAAGAAACCTGATAACGGGAATATTCCAGCAATTGCCAGCGTTGAAACCAGAAATGTCCAATACGTTACGGGCATATGAGCTTTGAGTCCGCCCATCTTGCGCATATCCTGTTCGCCGTGGATCCCATGAATAACGCTTCCAGACCCAAGGAAGAGACATGCTTTAAAGAATGCATGGGTTACGAGATGGAAGATTGCGGCAGTGTAAGCACCCACGCCACAAGCAAGAAACATATAACCAATTTGGCTGACTGTGGAATAGGCCAGAACACGTTTGATATCGTATTGGGCCATACCAATGGTGGCCGCCATGATAGCAGTGAGTCCACCAATTCCAGCCACAACCATCATCGTCATGGGCGAAAGATTGAAAAGCGCACTGCAACGTACAACCATGTAAACGCCTGCAGTTACCATGGTCGCGGCATGAATCAGGGCACTTACGGGTGTGGGACCTTCCATGGCGTCTGGAAGCCAGGTATAAAGCGGAATTTGCGCTGATTTACCGGTAGCACCGACAAACAACAACATGGTGATTATGGTAACGATTTCTCCGCCATAAATCAGTTTGTCTGGCGCAGCGTGCATAACATCGCTGAAATCGATTGTGCCAAAAACATTGAAGATGTACATGACTGCCAGCAAAAAGGCAAAGTCACCGACACGGTTAACGACGAAAGCTTTTGTGCCTGCATCGCATGCTGATTTCTTCTCGAAATAATAGCCAATAAGAAAATAGGAGCAACAACCCACGCCTTCCCAGCCGATGAACATAAGCAGGAAGTTGTTACCCATAACCAGTAGAAGCATGGCAGAGGCAAACAGGTTGAAATAGGCAAAGAAGCGGTAGAAGCTGTATTCTTCATGCATATAACCTATGGCATAAACAAGAATGATGAATCCAACACCTGTCACGACAAACATCATGACCAAAGTGAGAGGATCAATCTGAAAACCAAAATCAACGCTGAAGTCTCCGGCACCGAACCAGGTCCAGACAACCTGCTCGAAAATATGCTGTCCTTCTGGCAACATGAGATACCCAATATAGATCAGGATCGAAGTAAGAAAAGACAGAGCCATGCTACCGCAAGCTATGAGCCCTACAGCATTTTTGCCAATTTTCAGCCCAAAAAATCCGTTGATGATGGACCCGATCAACGGAAAAAGAGGGACCAGACAGGTCAATTTTAGCAACATACCGTTTTTACCACTTTAACAGGTTAAATTCGTCCAGATTGACAGTCGGTTTATTCCGATGCATGGCAATGATAATAGCCAGTCCAACCGAAACCTCGGCGGCGGCGACACACATCACCATAAAACTGAAAATCTGCCCGCTCGAAAGATTCATGTAGTGGTCAAATGCGATCAGCGAAATATTTACCGCGTTCAACATGACCTCAATGGACATGAACACAACGATGACGTTCCTGCGTATCAGAACGCCAACGATGCCGATCACGAACAGGGTCGCGCTCAACATTAAGTAATGCGATAAAGGAACAGTATCTTCGAGCATTATCAGTCCAGTTTAGTTTTAGCCAGGACAACTGCCCCAACCATTGCTGCAAGTAAAAGTATCGAAGCTACCTCAAAAGGTAGAACGAAATCTGTAAACAAAGTTTCTCCAATATTGGCTACCGTCCCGAAACTATCCGGGAGAACTGCGGGCGTATCCATTTTTCGAGTAAAAATGATATCCGAGATTTTGTATAAAATCCCAACAGCCAGAAGTCCTGTTAATACCGAGAGCAGTAAATTTCGTTCCCTGGATATCCAGCCGGCATCATCGCCTTTTTTCAAGCTTAAGAGCATGATCACGAACATGAACAGAACCATAATGGCTCCGGCATAAATGATGATCTGTAAAATGGCGATGAAATGTGCCTGTTGCAGAATAAATATACCTGCAAGGCCCAGCATCATACCGATCAGTGACATGGCTGACCCAACAGGGCTGTTGTTAAAGACAACGCCCAAGGCAAGCACCACACAGAGTCCGGCCAGCGGATAAAAGATCAGTAATTCCATTTTGCGTACATGTTTCGGGTGAATTCAATGCGCTTTTGCAAATCGGCAACCGGTGTTAAAAGTTGTTCTTTCGTATAAAGCATTTGTTTCCGGTCTAACATGGAAATTTCACAATCGTCACTCATGAAGATAGCTTCTTCAGGACAGGCTTCTTCACAGTTGCCACAAAAAATACAGATCGCGTAATCAATGTTAAATACATCCGGCCAGCGTTCGTACTGATTTTGTTTCCCCGTATTTTCAGCCGGGACAATATCGATACAATAAGCCGGACAGGCGATTTCACATAGCCCACAGGCAACGCATGCCGGTTGTCCGTCTTCGTTCTGCGCCAGAACCGGTCGTCCTCGATAAGCTACCGGGTATTCAACTTGTTCTTCAGGATAATAAACGGTCATGATCCTTCTATCCTTTTCAGTACCAAGGAAAAAAGGGATGAAACCAAACAAGTTATGAAAGAAACGTCGGGAGGTGAGCCACATCCCGTTTAGTATTTCAGGGATATAAGACTTCTCCCACCAAGTCATTTCTGCTCTTCTATTTACATAATATGCCATGAGCGCACTCCTTTAATTCAACGCCAGGATTACAAGCCCGGTAACGAGAATATTTGCCAGGGACAGAGGTAGAAGAATCTTCCAACCCAATTTCATGATCTGATCGTAACGAAATCGGGGAAGTGTCCATCGAATGATCATCTGCAAGTAAATAAAGAAAACCACCTTGGCAAAAAACACGCCGACATGAATTAACATCACAACAAGGTTTGATCCTGTCGTACCGAGAAAATCAAACCAGGAAAGCAACGTGGCTGTTGTTAAAAAGGGAATATGCCACGCGCCTAAAAACAAAATGGTCATGATCGCACCGATCGTGACCATTTCTACGAATTCGGCCATGAAAAACATGCCGAACTTGAGACCACTGTATTCAGTGAAATAACCTGCTACCAGTTCTGACTCTGCTTCCGGGGCATCGAAAGGGATACGTTTATTCTCTGCAATGGACGCGGTCAGGAACATGAAAAAGCCAACGGGTTGGAGAAAGATTCCCCACATCCAGAAATTTTCCTGAATGGCACCAATTTCAGTCAACTTCATAGAACCATAAACCATTAGAACGCCAATAATGGTGAGCCCCATGGTGACTTCATAAGATATCATCTGCGATGCTGTTCGCATTGAACCCAGGAGAGACCAGTTGTTATTGGAACTCCAGCCTGCGATGACATAGCCGTAGGTTGCTAAAGATGCAATCGCAAATACGAATAAAAGGCCAACATCGAGATCTGAAATAACCAGATTAACTTCTTTATCAAATAGTGTGTATTGTCCGCCAAAAGGTACGACTGCAAAAGTCAGGAGGGCAGGAACCAGTGCTACGATCGGGCTCATGGTATGAAGAACCTTATTGGCACCATCAGGAATGAAATCTTCCTTGGTAAACATCTTTAGCGCATCAGCTATGATGTGAAACAGACCCAGCACAGTGAAACCCATTATATCGGCACGGTTAGCTCCGATACGATCCTGCATGAGCGCACTCTGTTTCCGTTCCACCCATGTCAGCACCGGGGCAAAAAAGCCAACAGTGACTGCGAAGATGAATAAGATTTTAACCAGCGTAATGGCTAAGTCGACCAGCATGGTCTTTCCTTAATTCAACGGCCCGATCAGAGGCTGCCGTTTGTTAATAGGATAATCTTTGCGTAATGGATGACCTTTAAATTCCTCATACATCAGGATACGTCTTAAGTTGGGATGATTGCGAAACTTGATACCATACATGTCCCAGATCTCGCGTTCATACCAGTTCGCCGTTTTCCAAAAAGGTGTAATAGATTCGGCACTACATTCCTCTGCCGATACGGGAATTTTCACACGAAGGCGATGGTTATGCTTCAAAGAGTAAAAGTGGTAAACCACCTCAAAACGCTCATCTTTTTTGGAGAGGTAATCTACCGCTGTAATGTCCATCAAGAAATTAAATGCCAGCTCTGAATCGTCACGCAGAAACTGAAAGAATTCGCTACCACAGTTTTTTTTCACAGTGACGGTTTGATCGTCACGAAAGTCATGGCTGTCTATCACAGCAGAAGCGTACTGCTCCTTTATGCGTTCAATGATTTTTTTTTCAGACATTATATTTTAGTTTAATAGCAGGGGTATCCCTGCGACTTGAGTCATACCCAGAAAGCTTATGGGTATGTTGTCCTGTTTTTTTTCTTTAAAATAACTTTCTGGTAACAGGGTTACTCCCAGTCCAGTCCGCCGCGTTTCCATACATACAAAAGTCCAATGCCGAGAATGAAAACAAACAATAGCATTTCGATGAAACCAAACATCCCCAACCTTCTAAAAAGAATAGCCCAGGGAAAAAAGAAAATAGCTTCTATATCAAACAGGACGAATAAAACCGCCACCAGATAAAATTTAACGGAGAATCGTTGATGAGGAGACACCAACTGGCTTTCGCCACATTCGAAGGGTTCCATCTTGTCGGCAAATTCCCGTTTGGGACCCAAGATAGAAGTCATGGCGACCATGCCACAGGCTATGCCCATGGCCATGAGAAACATGATTGCTGCACCTGCGTATTGTTCAAGCATAAGCTTTCCGAAACGACTTGGCGTTTATTATTAACACGGCCAAATGAGGCCAGGCCCCTGACTCACAAATTGTTCCCGCTCGGGCAGGAACCGCTTAACCTGAGTAGCCTTAACCCCCCAAAAACAAACAGTTAACAGAGTATGAAAACAGGGGGCAAAACTCGGTCAAATAGAAGGCCGATAGTAACCAAGCCGGTAGTTATTGTCAATGAAAAAGTGCTTAAAAAACCATGATTTCCGGGGTTTTTGAGATGGAGCTTGGAGCCTTTTTTTGATGTGAGGCAAGGGCAGGGGGAGGAGTAAAAAGGTTTTATCAGATTCTTCTTAATCAAATGGAAGTCTCCACCATAAAATTACAGCATTAACCTTTAGATAGATAAAGGCCACGTCAGCCGCACTTAAAAAAAGAGAGATGCATTAAAGCTTTTCCATACGGTTTAGCGAGGATGACAAACCGATGTTTTTGCTATTCTGAACTCAGTGAGGACGTGATTGTTCCCTGAAACTTTCGTCTTCGGAGCGGGTATGAAGGCTAATGCTGAATACCATGCTATGGAGCAAGACAGTGAAGTATTTAAATTCGCTTCACTCATAAATGAACTGACAAAGAATAACTGATGTGACTTTGCAGGGGGAAGGGGAGAGGGCAAAAAAAAACCGCCACCTGCTCGTTAAAGCGGGTGGCGGTTTAAATAAGAATCCGGCCTCGTCCTACTCTCCCACACAGCTGCCCGTGCAGTACCATCGGCGCTGAAAGGCTTAACTTCCGTGTTCGGAATGGGAACGGGTGTGGCCCTTTCGCTAACAAGACCGGAAAATAAATCCGATTTTGAATTTAACAATTGAATTAGTTTGAAGTAGAAGAGGG
>JAJDBI010000121.1 GCA_029261435.1 Nitrospinaceae bacterium | reverse complement strand
CGGTAACGATGGGCATCACGCCGTCCTTTCAGGTTTTCTGTGGTAACATTAAGAGTCTAATTTTAAAGGAAAAAGTTGTTCAATCCCATGAAAATTTTATTCCTCGTCCCACCCGAAACAACTTCTCTTGAGTCCTCCGTGCCAAAAGCACTGGAAGGAGGTAAAGGTTATTATCCCAAACTCGGTCTTCTCTATGTCGCTGCATACTACGAGCGCGAAACGGGGAACACCGCGACCTTCATCGACTGTCCGCCAGAAAATGTTTCAGAAGAAGCCATGCTTGCCCGTGTCCGGGAAGTCAAACCAGATATGGTCGCCATGAGTATAATGACTTTCAACCTACTTGACGCACTGCGTACAGCAAAGGTTCTTAAACTTGAGCATCCAAACCTGAAAATCTGTCTCGGTGGCCCACACGTCAACTTATATCCAAAAGAAACTCTCAGCCTGCCGGAAATCGATTATGTAGTTTTCGGTGAAGGAGAAAAAATATTCAGCCGCCTTACCCAGGCTTTGGAAAAGGAATCAGAACCATTATCATCCATAAATGGCCTGGGCTGGAAACAGGACGGCATCTCTCATATCAACCCGGCAGAAACCGAACTTCTTGATCTTGATGAACTGCCTTTTCCCGCTCGTCATCTTGTCGATGTTTCAAGCTACCAGCATATTATTGGTGAAGGTCGACAGTTCTTCACCATCCAGGCGACAAGAGGATGCCCGGCGGCTTGCACCTTCTGCGACATCCGCAAAACCAAATTCCGTATTCGCAGTCCCAAAAGCGTTGTCGATGAAGTTGAAGAACTGGTCAAGATGGGGGTCGACGATTTATTTTTTGTCGATGACACCATTACCATCGACAAAAAAAATGTATTGGCAATTTGCAAACTGATTGTCGAGCGAGGGATCAAAATAAACTTTAAAATTTCCGCCCGGGTAGACACCATCAACCCTGAAGTAGTGGCTGCGCTAAAAAAAGCCGGATGCTACCGAATCCATTTTGGTATCGAGTCAGCAACTCCGAAATATTTGCAGTATCTTCAAAAGGGCCAGACTCTGGAAAAAGTGGAACGCGCCTGCAAGATGACCCGCGAAGTCGGCATCGGGTTCTTCGCTTACATGATGATCGGCATACCTCATGAAACTAAAGAGGAAATGTTCGCCACCGTAGATTTTGCAAAAAAACTCAGGCCTGATTACGCGCAGTTCTCCATCTGCACACCTTACCCAAAGGTTGAGCTCTATTATCAAATGTTGAATGAAGGAATCGTCCCAGAAGATTACTGGCAGAAATTTGCCGAAAACCCTACCGCTGACTTTAAAATACAATTCTGGAACAAGGATTTCACCGAGGACGAATTGCGTCAAATCCAGGATGAGTGCCACGCAAGGTTCTATCGCAGCCCCACCTACATCATGAAACAGATTACCAAGCTACGGTCCTGGTCAGACTTCACGGCAAAAGCCCGCATGGGAACCAAAATTCTAACCAGCCGCTTAGGCATTTAAGATCGGGGATTACCCGTAACACCTGTGCCAACTCACCTACATATTCAGTTCAGCTAAAACAAAAACCGCACAAGGTGCGATCAGAGAAGTTAAAGCTTGTTTAAATCTATTTCTTCACAATTCCCCTTATATTGCTCGGCCCATTTGGAAATACGGTGGGTAAGCCCGGCTTTTTCCAAATAATCCTGATCAATTTTCAAGGGGATATCTGAGTTTTCCCCAACAATATCCTCCCCTTCGAATGCATTGGCAACATGAAGGAAGGTAAGTGGGGAGAGCCTGGAAGTTGAGCATTCAGCAGGAGTTTCATGAAACAAGATGGCTTCCACAATAGGGTCTGGGAGACCCCAGAGACCAACAAGATAAGCACCAATTTTAGCATGACTGAAGCCAAAGACCTCTTCTTCAAGATCATGGTTAGCTCTGTCTTGATTTCTTAATTTCAGTTCCAAAAACTCCTTGAATTTATCTGGATAATTTAATATCAATATAATTTTCCCTATCTCATGCAGCAACCCTGCGGTGAAAGAAAAATTTTGTGTTTCCTGGCCCGAGCCTTCTTCTCTTGCCAGTAACATGGCTATTGCCGCTACGGCAACACTGTGCTTCCAAATTCGGTCAATAAATATTTTTCCCGACTTAAACTCACCAAGTTTGGAAAACACCTCATATGTCAAAACCAGATTCTGTATCAAATCAATCCCGAGAATTTGCACAGCATGAACCGGACTAGAAACCTTTTGAGAGTATCCAAAGAACCCAGAGTTGGCGACTTGTAGAATCTTGGATGTCATCCCTATATCCTGAGCAATTATTTCGCCGATTGATTCCAATGACGAGTCAGACGAAACCAGTTCATCCATCAATTGACAGTACAAAATTGGCAGGCTCGGAAGAGAATTGATTCCCAAAAGAAGTCGCTTTATTTCCACATTGCTATTTAAATAACTTCTTAAGGAAACCCCTCTGTTGACAGCATCTTTTAACACCTCAAAGTCACAGGGTTTCGCCAGAAACTGGTGCATGGACCCTAGAGAACGGAGAAAAACCCTTTCCTCAGCCTGACCCGATAATACAAACCGCATGGTTTCAGGATAGTTTCTCTTCACTTTTGTCAAAAGTTCTGCCCCATCCATTTCCGGCATACGCATATCCGACACCACCAGATCAAAATCTTTTTCAGATAAAATACTTAAAGCCTCTTTGCCACTACCTGCAAACTCACAATCCCATTCATCACGCATGGACCTGAGAGAACGAGACAATCCTTGCAGCATGATTACCTCATCATCCACAAACAGGATTTTAATTTTACTCGTAACGGACATTCAACCTTCTCCTATCTCATGTATAGTTTTGCCACGTATTTACTCTAAAACCTTAATCTGTTTTTGTAATAGCGGAAGTTTGATCCGAAAAGTAGTCCCAACGCCCAATTTCGATTCAAAATCAATTTCGCCCTGATGCTTTTTGACAATAATCGCATGAACAATTGCCAGTCCCTGCCCAGTTCCCTTCCCAACTTCTTTAGTTGTAAAAAATGGATCAAATATTTTTTGCTGAATACTTTCAGGAATTCCCCGGCCTGTATCAGAGACTGAAATTTCCACCCACTTTCCACGCAACTTGGTTGATATGTTTATGGTCTCGGTCTTTTTAGGATCGCTCTCTCTTTTTTCTTTGATTGCATGTACAGCATTTATGATCAAATTCAACATTACTTGATTGAAATCATTCAAATAACAGGGAACAAGCGGTAACTCCATATCTAAACTGACAACTACTTCTGCCACATATTTCCACTCGTTTCTCGATACATTGAGGGTAGTGTTAATACTTCTATTGATATCACTGGGCTTTTTTTCATCCAAACCAGGGTGAGAAAATTCTTTCAAGGCTTGAACTATTTTATTCACCCGGTCAATACCCTCCAAAGACTGATTAATGGCCTCGGGAATCTCATCCACCAGATAATCAAACTCCTTTTCTCTTCTTTTATTCTCAATAAATTTTAATTGCTCAGGGGATGATAAATTCTCTTTATTATCATTGATGAACTGAATATGCTCTTTAAATAAAGTCAAAATATCAAAAAATGAATCTCGTAAAAACCGGGCATTATCTCCGATGTACTGCAACGGAGTATTGATTTCGTGAGCGATGCCAGCCGCCATTTGCCCGATTGATTCCATTTTCTGTGCAAGATTAAGCTGAACCTGCATCAATTTACGCTCCGTCACATTTTCTCCGATTCCCATAAGCCCCATTAGCTTTCCATTGCCATCGAACTGAGGTGAGATGGCTAGATTCACCCAAATAGTCTCTCCCGACTTGGTTCTCTCCTCAATTTCTGAAATTAATCCATTGCCGTTTTTCATAACCGACTTGATATGACTGGAAATTATTTTTTTTGTTTTTTCATTAGCATATATAAACTCAATATCTTTTTTGCCCACCATTTCCTCTGCCGTATACCCGAGCATTCTTTCTGCTCCCTTATTCCAGAAAATTACTCTTCTGTTTAAGTCAGTTGAAATGATGGATATATTGGTGGGACTATTAAGAATATTGTTTAAAAACTCGTTGGTCTGCTGGATTTTTTCACCCTCGCCATTTTTCACTTTGATCTCATTTTTATAACTGGCATTTTTAATAATTTCCCCTGCTAATTCAGCCACTTTTTCGGGAAGATCCAGCTCTTCATCCCTTTTAAACTCCTCAAGCTCCTTTCCAGCAGCAGCAAGTTGAAGCCTGAGCCTATTTCGCTGGATAATCAATTTAATGAAACCCAGCACAACCAAAAATAACGCGACAATAGAAATTTCCATTAGATTTATTGTATTGAACATCACTCTCCATTGCCAATAAGTTCTACATTAGTACCTATAGCTGCTATCGGAATTGTCAGGTTAAATGTAGAACCAACTCCAATCTTACTTTCCACCCAAATATCTCCTCCCAAAAATAACGCCAGACTTTTGCATATAGCCAACCCAAAACCAGCGCCTCCATATTTTCGTTCTGCGGTTGGATCTCCTTGCAAGAAGGGTATAAAGAGATTTTCGACCTGCTTTTTGGTCATACCTATTCCGGTATCAGAAATTTCAAAGCTTATAAAGTCTTTCTTCAACTTTCTTCTCAATACAGTTAAAGTAATTTGACCTGTATGAGTGAACTTGATCGCATTCTCCATCAGATTAATTAATATTTGCTTAATTTTTTCCCTGTCCGCATGTATTTTTGGCCCTTCCAAATCTCCCTCATACAAAATGGAAAGCTTGTCTTTATCAATCATAGGACGCACAGCCTCATCAACCTCACTGACTAGTTCAGGCAATTCAAAATGAACCGGGTTTAACTTCATTTTGCCTGCCTCAATACGGGAAAAACTTAGAACACCTTCAATAACTCTCAGTAAATACCTTCCAGCATGATTGATCCTGTTTAAATCAGGCACAAATTCATGAGCTTCATTTTTTTTCTGCAATTTATTTTTGATCACTTCACTAAATCCGATAATAGTACTTAAAGGAGTTCTAAGTTCATGGCTTATATTCCTTAAAAAAATGCTTTTTGTCTGACTGGCCAACTCAGCTTCCTCCTGAGCGATTACCAGTTTTTCATTCATCTTCACTAATTCTCGGGTTCTTTCATTGACCTTCTGTATAAGAATTTCATTAAATTTCAATATCTGGTCCAAATAATCTTTCTGTAGAAGAGCGCTTAACAGGCGCGCTATAAGAGCCTCGAATTGAATTGGTTTGCTCAACACATCTGTTGCTCCCAGTTTTATGGCACGATGTTTAAGTTTCACATCATGTTGTCCAGTTATCATAATTATGGGAATTGTATGTGCTTGAGTTCCATTTTTTATAAATTTCAACAACTCCATACCATCTGTTCCCGGCATGAAAATATCAGAGATTATGACATCAATATTATTCTCTCTGATTCTCTTAAAAGCCTGGGTCACACTTGTTGCCAGAATCAATTCCCACTCCTGTTCACACGGTCTTAGGAGGCGAGCCATACCAGCCAAGAAATTTTGATCGTCATCTACAAAAAGTAATTTTTTCTTCATAGTTACCAACCAGATTTTTGATGAGTTAATCAATAGTCCACTGATCCAGCAACTAATACATAGCAATATGCAGACCAAAACGTAAAGGATTTAAAGCTATATAAATCAATGCCTAATATTTTCCTGACTGACAGGAGTTCACTATGCTAACGAAATTCCGTTGATCCCTGGTCTTTCATAACGGATTTACGTCAATTTTTCGAGGAATCGCTAAATGAATGATTTTCGTTGGAGTTTGAATTTATGCATCTTGTCACGAAGGGTTTGGCGAGGGATTTTAAGAGCGGAAAGAGTTTTTTTGATATTGCCCTTATTGCGGATTAATTCATTTTCAATCATTTTCTTCTCAAATTCAAAGACTCTCTCATGCAGAGTTGAGCCGTGTACTTCCAGTGCGGATGTTATGTCATTATCCATTTCTGGAGTATTCATCAAATCGTCTTCCATACCAAGGACATATTTACCTGCTTCATTTTTCAATTCACGGACATTTCCTTCCCATGCTCGGTTGACTAATTTCTTATAATACTCTCGAGAAACTTCAGGTACTTGCTTTTTATGGTTCTCACTGCATTGCGCCACAAAATGTTGGAACAATAGAGGAATATCTTCTTTACGCGCTCGAAGCGGAGGCAGGCAAATCTGAATCACATTCAACCGATAAAACAAATCCAAACGAAATTGATTCTGATTACAGGCCTTTTTCAGATCCACCTTGGTGGCCGCAATCACTCTGATATCTATAGGAACCAGATTGTTGGATCCCATTCGTTCGACAACCCTCTCTTGCAGAACCCGCAGTAACTTAACCTGCATATTCAGCGGCATGCTCTCTATCTCGTCAAGGAAAACAGTTCCTCGATTGGCATGTTCAAATTTTCCAACACGCTTTTGACTTGCTCCGGTAAATGCCCCTGCTTCATGACCGAAAAGCTCACTTTCAAAAATCGATTCAGGAATAGCTCCGCAATTTATGGCAACAAAGGGGTGATCGCGCCTTTCGCTTTGATCATGTAAACACCTTGCAACCAGATCTTTTCCGGTTCCCGTTTCGCCGTAAACCAGAACATCCGATGGCGAATCTGCAACATTGTCAATGACCTTCCTCAGTTGTTCCACCACTCTCGAGTTACCAAGCAAGGTCAGTGAGTTTTGGTCATATCTCGCAATTTGAGCACGAAGTTTTCTTAATTCCAATACAAAACGTCTTTTTTCCAAGGCATGTTCCATTACTTTTTGAAACAATTCTATCTCAACGGGTTTTTCCAGAAAGTCATAGGCCCCGTCTCTAATAGCGTCCACAGCCATTCGAATATTCCCTCGTCCAGTGACAAGAACGACGGGTAGATCCTGATCAAAGCTTTTTACTTTTTTCATCAATGTCAATCCATCCATCCCAGGCATCATGATATCGGACACAACAATGCCAGGCCAGTCTCGCGTCAGATTGGAAAGCGCTTTTTGGGCTGAATCAAAAGTCTGAACGTCCAACCCGACTCGCCTGAGATTTCTTTTGTAGGCTTGTCCTAACTTCAGGTCGTCGTCAACCATCATTATTTTTCCACTGGAACTCATGCTCTTTGGACGTATCCCAACTGAATCGCGCATAGGCTATTTTTCGACCCGTTAAATTATTTCGTGACCCAAATAATAAATCATATATCGGAGTAGTTATGTCACAAGCATGAAAACTTTGCAAAACAGTCTGAAAAATCGTTGATTATAATAGCCCTCTTTACACATGCGCTTAATAGGGGCACCTGATAAAGCGACTTTTATTATCAACAATCAGATGTCAGGGAGGGGAACCGCAGGATCAATTCATTACAAAATTTTGGTAGGTTTACCGTCAATGCTGGTCTGATTTTTTTCTTTCCAGTAGTTTTTCACCCCATCATCGCCGATTTTATTTGTCCAATAGACTAGATCTTCCCGGTCGCCTAGATATTGAAAGCTTGGGACCGCGAAGCCGCAGGAGGTCTGTGCAGATTCAACATCGACCAAGAATATTTGCCGCGAGCCAGGATATTCGGGAAACAACTTGATCCATTCCACCCATTCTTCATCTCTGGGGTGAATGGCTCGAGCCTTTCCGTAAACTCTTAATATCAAGGGTTTCCCTTCA
>JAJDBI010000120.1 GCA_029261435.1 Nitrospinaceae bacterium | reverse complement strand
GATCATCCGCAGGATATCGCAAAATACCTCTACCAGAATAAACGCTATATCTTTTTCACTCTCAATGACGATGAAGGACCACGTGGGTCAGGAGGAGGAGAATTGGTGGGCGGACGTTCCATCGCCACCGACAAATCCATTTACCCGGCGGGAGGATTAGCCTTCATAAAAATCCGCCAACCCGTCCTCAACGAGAATAATGAGATCGTACGCTGGAAACCCATTTCAAGGTTTGTAGTGGATCAGGACACAGGAAGCGCCATTCGAGGCGCGGGACGGGGAGATCTGTATTTTGGAACCGGGCAAATAGCCGGTGCTAAAGCGGGTCACTATCACGAACGGGGAGAAGTCTATTACCTGATCAAAAGAAGCTGATCAGTCTTCGCTGTACAACGACACCAGCCGTTTATCAATAAAATCCATTCTCTCATCGGGAACCATTAGCTGCTCTTTTTCCGAATCACCCTGCACCGCCGAATAATCCAGGTTTGCGGGGTTCCGCTTGATCATGCAGGCAAAGGTAATGGTCTCAGGTTTTTCTTCCACCTCGAGATAATCCACGGCCCGGATGAAGGAATGTCCGGTCGTTACAACGTCGTCAACAATCAGCCAATGCGTCTCTGGAGAATAAGCGGCAGCAGCAATTTGAGCGTAGTCCAACCTTTTTTTGGGCATGATGTAGAAAGGCAGGTTCATCAGCTTGGATAAATGGTGGCCAATACGAATGCCTTCAGTTTCGCAGCCCACAACCACATTGAACTTTCCATGTTGCTTTTGCCATGCCAAAAGTTTTTTTAAAAGGATTTCACAATATGCCTCGTTCATGGCATCCGACAGGTCTCCATATTCATAGGAATAAGTAGATTTAACCCCTGAACTGAGAACAAAATTTCCTTTTTTTGTGATTCTGGAAAACACCGCAAACCCTCCCTATATAAATTTCCTTACCATCCCTGCCAAGGGGTGACTATTGAGACCAACCATATTTTCCTATCAACGGAACAAATTTGCAATCGCCTAAATCCCGGCGGCTGATGCGCTCTCCATTTTTGGCCAGCAACACCAGTTTCTGTTTATCCGCTTCACCGATAGGTGCTACCAAGCGACCGCCGTCTCCCAACTGCTTGATCAACGACTCAGGTATTTCTCGCGCCGAAGCCGTTATCAAAATAGCATCAAACGGAGCCTGATCCGGCCAACCATAAGTTCCATCGAACATTTTAAAAACAATGTTCATATAACTCAATCCCTCTAAAATCTTTTGGGCTTTGCGAGAAAGGTTGTTCAAGCGCTCAATGGTAAAAACCTGACGAGCCAGTTCCGCAATAATAGCTGTCTGGTAACCGGACCCGGTGCCAATTTCGAGAACTCTTTCTTCACCTTTCAGTCCAAGCGCCTCCGTCATTGCTCCCACAATATAGGGCTGAGAAAGCGTCTGGTTTTCCCCAATCGGCAGTGGTGTGTCGCCATAGGCGCGGTGCTCCAAAGACTCCTGAGCGAACAGATGGCGAGGCACACGGCTCATCGCTTCCAGCACGCGTAGATCCTTGACCCCACGTTCTACCAATTGTTCTTCAACCATTTTTCGGCGTTGTCCGGCATAAGACTGGATCAATTCCGGAGATAAACGGTTCATAACCTCTCCACGTGTGCGGAAGTTTTATTTGTTAGAAAGCGGACCACTAGGCGTGGGGCCTGTAAGCACTAACCCAATGCGCTGAGAGCATTGTTGCTAGCGGTAAAAAGATACTGCTCATTGCCTCCACGGCTGGTGGTCAGGAGAGAAACCGGTTGTCCGGGTCCATTTCTTCCCACCGGGCCTTGCGAAACGGATTCATTCCAGCGAGTGAATAAGGCAGGGCATTCATCTTTTTGGGGTTTTGATAAAAAACCCATTCCCAATGGCTCGAACGCTTATCGTATTTGAGAAGGTAAATATTGCCATCATCCGCCTTAATTTTAAAATAAGACGAACCTTCTCCATACCAGCGATCAATGATCTCTTCCACCTTGTAACGACTGTCCTTCAGTATGAAGGCCACCGGATTTTGCTGTGATTGCGAACCTGTATAACATTCCACCTTAAGCATGCGGTAATGGTATGACTTTCAATAATGATTGTAAAGAGCTAAAGCTCAGGGCCGCGCCAAATGGGAAAGTGACGAGGGCTCGTGTCCTCCCTTAACATGAAATCACCAGAAAAAACCAGAAAAGCAGGGGACTTCGACAAGCTAAAGATCGCAACTGTAAAGGAGTCACCAGCAGAGAAATTACTGTTATAATTCACGCAAGGCCTCGCTCCCCTGTAGCCAAACAATAACCTGTCTATGTTCTTGCCCAGGAAAAACCACCACCATGACTGAACCGAAACTGGAAAGAATTCGCCAGCACCTTGAAAATATAGTGGGTGAAAGGAACCCCTTCACCCGACCCAAACATCTTGAGAACACAGCACAATATATATCCCACCAATTCGAAACAATGGGTTTAAAAGTCACCCATGAAACTGTGAATTTCGAGGGAACTCAGTCGCAAAATATTCTGGCGCAAACTTATGGCGACACCGAGGACATTTTTGTTCTTGCAGCGCATTACGACTCCGTTCCCAATTCACCCGGTGCCGATGACAACGCCAGTGCCGTCGCAGCACTTTTAGAAATTGCCCATGCTCTCAGTCAAACCTCGCACAAAAAATCTCTCATTCTTTCAGCCTTTACTTTAGAAGAGTATGGGTTCATCGGAGCCAAGAATTTTATCGACCGCAACCCTGAGCGAAAAAAACGACTTTCTGGAATGATCTCTCTGGAAATGGTCGGATTCAAAAACCCGCAACCCAACTCGCAATCTTATCCTCCTTACGTAGACCCCAGCCAGTACCCAGATTCCGGAGACTTTATTGCGGTTGTAGGAAACGAGCCATCGGCAGGTCTGGCTCAAGCTCTAGCCCAGGTGATGGCCCGATCTACTCCAGCCCTTAAAGTTGAAACCCTGGTTGTTCCGGGACAGGGAGAAAATTTTTCAGAAGTCCGGTTGAGCGACCATTCCCCATTTTGGGACGTCGGCATCCCCGCTGTCATGGTCACCGACACGGCTTTTTTCAGGAACCCCAATTACCACCAGCCCAGTGACACGATGGAAACCCTGGACCTGGAATTCATCCGAGATAACGTGCAAGCAGTGACTGCATTCCTGAAACAATTTCTGAATCAGACAGGTTAATGTTTAATGACGGAAGAAACCGGAAATACTAAAAAGGAAAAACCTTCTTCTGAAGATCAGCCAGAAGAAATTTCTCCGACCTCGAAAAAAAGAAAATCGGTCGGGAGGATTATTTTTCGCGGACTGTTGTACTCGATATTTTTTATCTTTCTGCTCATCGCATCCGCCGGACTCGTTCTGGAATATTATTTTCCCGCTGATGAATTTAGAGAGATTGTAGAAGGACAAGTCACCCAAAAACTCCAACTACCTCTGAGCATCCAAAAGCTTGGTTTCAGCCTGCTCAGCGGCATGCAGTTGGACAACGTAACATTGGGCGCTTCATCAAACCCGGTGGCCCGGGTAAAGCAGGTCGTTCTCGATTATGACCTGACCCGGCTTCTTCTAGGCAAACTGGTTATCAACCAGATTCTGATCGACCACCCTCAACTGACAGCAATTTCAAAAAATGGAGTGTGGAACTTTCAACCGCTACTTGAGCTGGGGAACACTTCTTCGGCAGAAAAAGACGATGCTTCGCCGGCATTCCCTCTGGCAGAAGTAGATATCAAGGAGATGATGATTCGTCAAGCTTCCGCCCGTCTGGATCAGGATGGAAAACTCAACGGTCATATTGATGGGCTCAGCCTGGAAGCCAGAGGTAAAGTCAATTTCGAAGCCTTTGATCTGAAATTAAAGGTTCTCATGGAACCGGGCACAGCACCCAACATCAGCTTTCAATCTACTGGCGCTGAAAATTTCAAGTCTAACGTTTTCTCCAATTTAGAATTTTCAGCCAGCGACCTCCAGCGACTTTCAGTCTCTGGAGCATTTGGCCTGCAAAAAACACAGACACAAATGGTCCCCTCCCCTTTACCCGATATCGCTGTAGAAATGGATGCAGATGTTTCTTTGAAACCTGAAATCCTGAACCTGAAAAAATTCTGGCTGTCTCTGGGCAAAAACAATCACATACAGGCATCAGGCAGTGCCGCTAATTTTTCTCAAAACCCCTCTTTCAAGCTGATGATCGACCATGCCTCATTTCAACTGGAGGATCTCCTCGGCTGGGGCAAGCAATGGCTCCCATCCATTTCCGGCAAAGGTCTTTTGGAGGCAAAAGCCGTGAAGACCAGCGGTAAGCTTTCCGAGTTCGCATTGAAAAGTCTGAACATAAATGGAGGGACCCTTGCGACAAAAAACTTCTGGGTCAATCATCCCGACCAAAAAATCCAGATTGAAGACATGAACACTAACCTTGAGTTAAAAGAAGTGGTGCTAGAAAACTCTCAACTGGAAAATGCTTCCCTCAATATAAACATGTCTTTGAAAAAAGGAGTGATGCAAAAGGCCGAAATTAAAAACTGGAACCAGTCCTTAAGCCTCATCGTCAAAGGAATGGACGATGTACTTTGGACGTTTGGCACCGACATGAAATCCCTGCATTACGACCACCCTGAATCCAAAAAGATCTATCTTCCTGTTCACGCAGAAGGTTCCGGACATCTCAAAAAAAACGACATCAACAACCTCAAACTTTCATATATTCTGGGAACCCTTACCAGTGGTGCAATAACGGGCTCCATAAAGAATTTTGGTAAAGGCTCCGTTCAACTGGAACAAAACCTAAGCGTGAACCTTGCTGAAGTAGCAAGTCGACTCCCAAAAAAATTCACCACTGGACTGGCAGAAAACTTTAAAGGCACCGCCCAAGCTAAGACTTCACTAGTCGGCAAACTAAGTGAAAATTTCTTGCCCGTAGAATTAAAAATCCAGGCCAATCTTAATGTTGCAGGGCTGACCGCACATCTGAAACAGCCCTCCATAAAGATTAACAACCTGAACACCCGAGTCTCTTTTCCTCTAGAGTTTCATGTCGATAAAGGAATAAGCATCTCACGTCTGAATTTCCGCACAGAGTTCCAGAGCGCCGAAGCCTTGGACAATTGGAAGACCAATGCGATTAAACTCGACACAAAACTGACCGTGAAAGGGTTTCACAATTTAAAACCCCAATTCGGCACCCTTCCAATTCAAATGGACACCCGCATTGCATTGGCAAGTTTGAGTAGCCCCACCCTATCCCTGGTTGACTTCAAGAGCGAAACCAAACTTAAGGCAGACATAGTTCCGAATGATGTACGCAACTCCCGAGTGGAAGGAAACCTTTCCTTCGAAAACCTGTCAGCCTTGAAAATGTTAAAAACTGGTGGGTGGTTTTCCCAGTTCAGTCTGGATGTGCATGACAAATCCCTGACCCGGGTTCGTCTTTCCCAGAAAACCCAAATCAAAAAACCTTCTTTTCAACAGGAAGATATTTCTGTGAGCCTGGCCTCGGTCAATCTCGAAACGTTGAGCCGGCAAAACCTGAGAGATGGAGCTGTAAATCTCGAAACTTTACTTTTGAAAATTCCGGACATGGTCAACGCTCGATTAAAGGCAACTCTTAAAGAATGGGGAAAAGATTTCGAAATAGACGGAAAAATGGAAAAACTTCAATTAGCTTCACTATGGGATCTCCTGCCAGACAAGTTCAAGGTCGGGCAGGAACACCTGAAAACAGGTGGAACATTGGACGCAAGCCTGAAAGTCAAAGGGAACCTGCCCGGCAACGAAAGCACGGAGCCTCTATTGCCTCGGCTACTTGCCTCTAACAGCTCAGAGGCCTCGATGGAAGTTTTCCTGACCAATGGGTATCTCGACAACCAGAAAGTTCGCGCTGAATCTTTGAACCTCAAATCCCGACTTGCATTTAATGATGGTCAGGGGGATCTTTCTGGAAACTTTTCCGGAAAACTGGAAGGGCTGGAAGGAGTCTCCCTGAGTCCCGAATTTGCATTCAGTTATGCCCTCGGCAACCTGAATAACCTCAGGGTCAAACAGCATCAACTGAAATTAATTGACCAAGGAATAACGCATTCCCTTGCTGGATATATCAATGGATTGAAACCTTTCATCCAGGGCCGACGCTCGTTTCACGCCAGAGAGTTTTTAAACAAATTAAACATCAAGCTTTTAACTACAAACACTCTGGACATCACCCAGGCCATCACCACAAACTCAGAAAAATTATTTGGCGACCTGAAAGCACAAGGGACGATCACTTCAAAAACAACATACCAACAGTCTGCAGGAAAAACAGTGAACTTGAATGGAAGTGTCGGATTCGACAAATTCAACCTGCGTCTGCCCTCCGGGATAGCCCTGAACAACCTGAGCGGCACCTTCCCCTACACCAAGACTCTTGATCTTGATCCCGAACAAATGAAAGATAAGTCCATCGGGTTTTCCCCTGCACAAAAAAAGTTCTTCACCCCACTGCGAAATTTCTCTCGCTATAAAAATATCATCCGAGCCGACTCTCTGGAAGTTAACGGGCAAACCCTGGAAGATATAGGGCTGGACGTGGTGTTCAAAGACAACCGTTTAATGATGGAAAAATTTATTTTTGATGTGCTCGGCGGAACGATGGCAGGCAACCTGTTCCTGACCCAGAACAGGCAGGGTCCGGTTATAAAATTTTCAACCGAATTTACAGGGATCGACTCTTCTAAACTTCTTGCCATGCAGACAGAGAAGGATGTCGACTCTCAAGTAGACGGCAATCTGCAAGTAGAACTCAATATACAAACCGGGTCTGAAAACCAGCCGGTTTCTCTCGATCAGTTGAACTTAGAAATTGCCATCACTCGAATTGGAGCACAGACTCTGGACCGACTGCTATTATTTCTCGACCCAGAAGAGAGCAAACCCGCCATCATAGACACCCGCGCCAAACTCAAACTGGCAAGCCCCCATCGGGTAAAAATCGTCCTGAAAAATGGTAGCTTGAATGTCGAAGTATGGCTTAAAAGCGATTTACTAGGAATCATTAAAGCCCCGGAATTGAAACGAGTCCCGGTAGCAAAATTAAAGCGATTCAACACCATTCAGGAAAACGTACAGAATCTAAAAAGTCTGGCGCAAATCTCAAGCTACCTCTCAGCACAGGGTCTTCAATTTGAAAAGGATAATATTGTTCTCCACTATTGAAAATAATAATTGCAATACCCCCAACCTTCCTCGACACTAAAATTAATAGACGAACTAAATTTATTGGGAAACGCATAAAGGAGAACACTATGAACAAAATTATTTTATCGTTTTTGATTGTTTTCTTGTTTCAGAGCGTTGCCAGTGCTGACGAGGGAGAACGTCGCACAGAGAATTTTGCAAAGATGAAAAGCAAGGTTCTGGAACATATCGGGAAAAAGCGTGCGGCACTGGATACTTTTGAGAGCTGCATCAAATCCGCCAACACAAGGGAGGGTATCAAGACCTGCCGAAAAGCAAAAAAAGAGTCCATGAAAAGACTCCGCGAAGAGAATAAAGGCAAAAGAGAAAAGTTTCGATCGGAAAGAAAAGGAAAGAGAGGACGACGGGACTCAAATGAGGATTGAACGAGCCAAAACTCTCTGAGAAAGAAGTTGATGGCTCACCCTCGAGAGCCCTGGGTGAAGTGCTATGGGGCTTTCCAGAAACCCGCTGTTTTTTTCAGCCGAGACAACGCTTTGCTCGGCAACAAAATCTATTACCAGTTAGTCCCATGCGGAGTGGGTTATTTTGGTGAACTTTTGCTGAGTTCTTTCATCACTGACTCAGCCTCTTCTTCCACTTCTTCTCGTTTTCTCCACTCCCAGACTTTCAAATGCGAGCCCATATAATAGGAATGATCTAAAAGGGATTCGCCATCCATCACACCCCACCTTCCATCTTCAACCTCAGTCAGTGCTTCATAAATCGGGTTTTCCACCGAAGTATAAAAAAGTTCCATATCTTCATTATTAATGGGTTTCTCCAGCAGAACTTTAATGGCAGTATCATCCATTTCATATTCGTCTTTAATGGCCTTCAACGCCTCCTCCCTGGAACTGCCGGATTGGATCAATTTCTTAATTTCATCCTCAATAGCTTTATTACGCTTGGCAAAAGGGTAATGTGTATAACCAAGGTCGTGACCAATATGAAAATCCAGATCAGGGAAATATAAATAAACCCAGTCATCAAAATCGATCTGAACGCCCTCTGAAGCCCCATATTCTTTTGCCTTATCCGGGGAATCCAAAATCAGTTGATTATAAATTTTCACAAACCGCTTCATACTGTCATGAACCAATGCATGGTAATACGCGTTCATTCGGTACCAGTTATTGCTGGCATTTTGACCATTAGCCAGCTTCCTGAGCAGGAGCATGATCTTCTCCGCATCGCCGAAGCGGTGAGAAATGGGGAAAGCATTCTGAAGGTAATCGTTCAGCTGTGTTTCATTTCCCTCCGCTTTCTGAATATTGAGTTGCAAATGGTTCTTCGCGTAATCCAAAGCATGATGAACCAATCGCTCATGATTCAGTTTTCGCTGGTAGTCCATATACTGCTTCAACTCATCGTTCTCAGACTCTTTAGGATTTTTAGGCTTGTTCTGGGTGATATCTTTGGCGAAAGCTAACATTTTTCTCTCTTCAATTGGGTTGGGAAAGCCTTATTCTGACGCTTTAATAGATTGATATCAAGATAATTTCTTCTTTTGCAATTCTATACAAGATCAGGCTTCGTCATATTTACCAGTATAATTTATATGTGGTTTCTGACATAATCTTCTAATCCTCTAAATTTAGGGACATCTGGTTTTCATAATAGACGACCTTAGGTGGATGAGCCAGACCCATTGCAGCGTACTAGCGGCAATAGACAAGTTTAAATCGGTTTAAGCTTGCGGGGTTGTGTTGCTCCTACCGAAAAGAATGGAGACCACCCCTGAATATCAGTCTAAATAGCTATTGTAATTTAAAATGTAATTACTGCTTTGCGGATGAGTACATGGAGGAAAATGTCAAAACTCCTGATAAATCTATGGATTATGGCTTTTTTCTTAACGAACTTTTGCCCCGGGTAAAAAATGCCTCTCTCATAAATTTCATGGGAGGTGAGCCCACCCTGCATCCGCACTTCAACGATATCCTGTCTCGAACCCTGGAAGGCATGCAACCTTTTTCCTTTCTAGGAATTTTCACCAATGGTTTAATGCCGGACAAAGTTCTCGACCTGCTTTTGCATACCGTAGGTCGGGGAGGCAGTATCGAGCGTCAGATTCAATTCTCTATCCTCCTTAACTGGCAAACGATGGAGAACATCTCTGAAAAAAATCATGCCCGTTGCCGAGAAGTCGCTGAAGCCATTCTCAGTAAAAATGGATTCGGGCTAATGTTCAGCCTCAACCTGTACTCCGTCGACCAGGATTTATCGACCCAATGCTGGGAGATTGATGAAATCTATCAAAGCCTGGGATTGCCTGAGGGTCAAAAATATAAAATTCGTGTCAGTCCGGCATTCCCAATAGTCGGGGAAGAGAGCAACCAT
>JAJDBI010000119.1 GCA_029261435.1 Nitrospinaceae bacterium | reverse complement strand
CAAAACCGGCTGGAGTCTTCTGAATTCTACAATAACCTCATCCCAATACAACCCCGCAAGGCCACAACAGAAGAAATCGCCCTGGTGCATGATGCGGGCTATGTAGCAAGCGTTGAACAGAGCTGCGCGAATGAGGTGCGCAATTTGGACGCCGACACAGTGATCTCTTCCAGTTCTTACGATGCCGCTTTATTGAGTGCCGGGGCAGGATTAACGGCTATAGACAAACTCATTGATGGCAGTATTCACAACGCATTTTGTGCTGTACGACCACCGGGACACCACGCCGAGCAGGATCACGCTATGGGTTTCTGCCTGTTCAACAATGTCGGTATTGCTGCCCGGTACGCGCAAAATGCAAAAGGCTTGAACAAAATTTTTATCTTTGACTGGGATGTCCATCACGGTAATGGCACTCAACACTCGTTTTATGGTGATTCTTCTATCTATTATAGTAGCACCCACCAATACCCATTCTATCCAGGTACCGGAGCAGAAGGAGAAACCGGCACTGGAGACGGACTTGGGACCACATTGAATCTGCCAATGGATGCCTACTCGGAGGATGATGACTATCTATCTGCTGTGGAAAATAAGCTGATCCCCGAAATCCAGCGCTACAAACCCGATCTGATAATTATTTCGGCTGGATTTGATGCTCATCAGAACGATCCCCTGGCTCAAATCCAACTGACTACCGATTGTTTTGGAAAAATGACTGGGTTGCTCATGGGAGTTGCCAAAGATGTTTGCGATGGACGATTGCTCTCCATGCTTGAGGGCGGATATGACTATGATGCGCTGAGCGATTCTGTCCAGCTTCATATGCAAACCTTATTAACCTCTGATCGATGAGCTGATAAATGCTGCAACAACATATTCGCAATTTCACAGACAGAGTGATCGAAGCACTGAATGTAGGATCCATGGAAATGATCAATCTGCATCAGGACACATTGACTCCAGACTTTGTCTTGCTTGGACTGTTGGCGCAGGAAGATTCTATGATCACAGATATTCTTGAAGCCGCCTACCCTCACGACCTGGAGCTTTCCCAAAAAATTATTGAAAAAATTTATTCCCTACAAAAAGATCAACCCAGGTTTCAGGGTGCTGCCATTGAGCATATTCAGGTCCCAAAAGAAACAGAAGCTTTATTTACGACCGCTCAAGAACAGGCAAAAAAACTGGGTGATAAATTTATTGGGCTGGAAGCTTTGTTTCTATCTTTCTTTGATAAAAGCCTTGGCAGCATGTTCGACCTGCTTGAGGAAATGGGCGTCACCTACGACAAGGTCAAAAGTGAGATTGATTCCGTACGAGGTGGCCGGACTATCAATGAAAAAGATACCGAAGGCAAATCCGACATTCTGGAACAATTCACCACCGATTTGACTGACCTGGCTCGCAAAGGTGCTCTCGACCCTGTTATTGGCAGGGAAAAAGAAATTAACCGTATCATCCAAATTCTTTCACGCCGAAGAAAAAATAACCCTGTAATCATAGGCGAACCGGGAGTCGGGAAAACCGTTATTGTGGAACGTCTGGCGCAAAGAATCGTCAACTCTGAAGTCCCCGACACTCTGATGGGCAAAAGGGTTAAAGTATTGGAAATGTCCGAGCTCATAGCCGGGGCAAAAATGCGAGGAGAGTTCGAGGAACGCATGAAAGCAGTTAAAGACGAGGTCATTGCCGCCCAGGGAAACATCATCCTGTTTATTGATGAACTCCATACAATTGTCAGCGCAGGGGCGGGAGCAGGAGGGGTTGATGCTTCAAATATGCTCAAAGCCGCTCTCTCCAAGGGACAGCTTCAGTGTATTGGAGCCACAACATTAGACGAATACAAAAAACATATTGAGGAGGATAAAGCCTTGTCACGACGGTTCCAGCCCGTCCTGGTTCAGGAACCTTCTATTGATGGCACTATCTAGATTCTTGATGGACTCAAATCGCGATATGAAAAACACCATTCTATCCTGTTCATGGATGAGGCTCTGGATACCGCCGCAAAACTTTCTGAAAAACATATTTCAGACCGGGCTCTGCCCGATAAAGCTGTAGATTTATTGGATGAAGCAGGAGCCCAGAAACATTTGGCCTTGATCAATGTTCCCACTCATATCAGGGAATTGGAAAACGAAAAAAATCGATTGAATCTCAAACAAAAAGAAGAATTCACACAGCAAAATTTTCAAGCCGTAGCTTCCGTTCGCCAGGAGATCATAGCCATTGACAATAAGCTTGAAAAGGCCCGCGAGGACTGGAAGCAAACTCTGGCAACAATGGATAATAATGTCACCGCCGAAGACATTGCCAATGTGGTTTCAGAGTGGACTGGAATTCCTGTCAATAAAATCCAGGAAACCGAGCAGGACAAGTTGACTCACATGGAAACCAATCTGCATAAAAGAGTCATCGGTCAAGACAACGCCATCATAGCAGTGAGTAACGCCATTCGAAGGAACCGTGCAGGCCTTAAGGAAAAAGACAAGCCCATCGGGTCCTTCCTCATGCTCGGACCTACTGGAGTGGGAAAAACAGAACTGGCCAAGGCCCTGGCAGAATTTCTGCTTGATGACGAAAACAGGCTGATCCGACTCGACATGTCTGAATATATGGAAAAACATTCTGTCTCAAAAATCATTGGCTCTCCACCGGGCTATGTTGGGTATGACGAGGGTGGCCAACTGACCGAAAAAGTCCGTAGACACCCTTACTCGGTCATTCTTCTGGATGAACTGGAAAAAGCACATCCCGATGTTTTCAATATTCTTCTACAACTGCTGGATGACGGAAGGCTAACGGATGCACATGGCCGCGTGACCAGTTTCAAAAATGCCATTATTATTGGCACATCAAATATCGGATCGAAATCCATTTCCGAGCCCAACAAAGGCATCGGATTTGCCAAAACCGAAGTCAGCAAGCAATATGAAGTCATCAAAACTCTTGTGATCAACGAAGCAAGAAAACTCTTCAAGCCTGAATTTCTCAACCGGCTTGATGATTTGATTGTCTTTCATACCTTAACCAGGGAAAACATTCGCGCCATTGCCGACCTGATGATTCAGAATCTAAACAAACGCCTGAACGATAAAAATCTGTCCATCAACGTGAACTCTGATGCTATCGACAAACTTTCCGAAGAGGGTTACAGCGAAATTTATGGCGCCCGACCCTTAAAGAGACTAATAGAGAATGAAATTGAAAACCCAATCTCGATGAAAATCCTGACAGGAGACTTCGAACCTGGAGATCAAATAAACGTGACCCTGAAGGATGGTGAATACAACTTCTCCGGCAAAAAATGAAACCGTCTTCGTTGGTGTCAGTATCTGCGAGGCCTATATGCATACTTTCATCACAGCTATCTTCGTCTATTTTTCCTTTAATAAAAAAACTCCCTTTTTCCCCTTGATTACCGGCACTTTGACAGGAATGGCAAGCAATATATTATCCCGTAAAATAGAGCTTCCTAATTCGATATCGTTAGACTCATTAAAGGTTTCACAATTAAATTCCGATAAAATTATTTTAGACTTTGGACTTTTCCTGTTCTAAAATCTATTGCAGGCAAATAATAATTGGCGTTCCTGATGAGCAATCCACCTGACTCTGACAGCAAACTTACCTTACTTGCAGAGTTCTGGGAATTTTTCAAAACTCAGAACAAATGGTGGCTGGGATCCATTGTCTTCATCATGTTGCTAATGAGCCTGCTTATCGTTCTGACAGAGGGTAGTGCCGTTGCCCCCTTTATTTACACCCTATTCTAGGTCATAACTTGACTAAACTCTCCATCGTCATTCCAGTTTATAACGAACGTGATACGCTTCATATTCTGATTTCCAAGGTAGAAGCTGTGGACTACGCAAAAGAAATCATCCTGGTTGATGATTACTCCACAGACGGAACACGAGATGTCTTGAAAAAATATGAGGATAAGGATAACTTCCAGGTTCTTTACCATGATCGTAACAAAGGTAAAGGTGCCGCATTGCGTACTGGTTTTTCCAAAGCGCAGGGGGATATCATCATCATTCAGGATGCTGACCTTGAGTATGATCCCGTCGACTACGAAATATTGCTTGCCCCCATTCTCGATGGACGAGCCGATGTTGTATTTGGATCCAGGTTCCAGGGTGGAACTCACCGGGTATTGTTCTTCTGGCATTATCTTGGCAATAAATTTCTCACCACCTTATCGAACATGTTCACCAACCTGAACCTGACCGACATGGAAACAGGCTATAAGGTCTTCACAAAACAAGTGAACGACACCCTGACCTTCAAATGCAACCGCTTTGGATTTGAACCCGAATTCACCGCCAAAGTTGCGAAAAATAAATTCCGGGTCTATGAAGTCCCCATCTCATACAGCGGTAGAGACTATTCAGAAGGAAAAAAAATCACTTGGAAAGACGGCTTCGCTGCCATCTGGTATATATGTAAATTTAGATTCAAGAATTGATTTATTCCGCCTAACACTCTTCCAACCTCTCGCCACAATGTGAGCAAATCTCGTCTTGTTCATCCACTTCCGTTGCACAGCCAGGGCAAACTTGAATACTTTCACGCTCAAGCAGTAATCGTCGAGCTTGTTCTGCATCTCCCTTGAGTGTCCAAAGCCGGACCTTCATCAGATCTGCAACCGGCGCGGGCTCTGCGTGAAAAGATATATTCTCCAACTGGCAGGGAATTCCCTCGCTTTCCAGAAAACCCCGCATAATATGAGCCTTGGCCTCGTTCAAAACCGTGCAAAGGATGACCAAATCAGGTGCCTCTTTTTGCTCCGTTGATGGCACAAGCTCTATGTTACATTCCAGACAACGGAAATGTGTGTCGGGAAACGTTTCATTACACTTCGGGCAATTCTGCATACTATTATTCTATAGCATTTCAAAAGACTCATGATAGCGGTTTATCTCCACTTGAGTAATCCCTGTTTGATATAATTTTCAGAACACATAATAACCCTGTCGATATCAGCATGACACCTCTGACCCATGTAACAGAAAATGTATTCACGCTGCGCAAAACTGACCGCGTCATCGGGTTCTACCTTTATGACAAGTTTAACGAGTCCATTGCCAGAATCGATGCCCTGCTGGTCGATAGTCAGAATTATCATAGTTATTATTTGGTCATAAACCTGGGGGGGTTTCTTCAGGTAAGCGGGAAAGTAGTGGTCCTGCCTGTTGAAGTCTGTGAAGTGAAGGATTTGGGAAAAGTAAAAACCGAGTGGCGAAAAGAATCTATGCTGGGGGCACCCGCTCCTATCGACATCACAAGCTTGACAACTTTTGAGGAAGAATTGATACGTGATTATTATGCTCTGCCTCTACAAAGACCCTGCCCCTTAAAAAACTGGGAAGAATGATCCCGCATTAAATCGAGAGCTTATTCTAAATGCGCTTCAGCAATCGATGCACTCCCTCATGGACATCTTTCACCGTAATGTCTTCAAGGCAATAAGGCTTATTAAGAGGAGAAGGTTTACACTCTTTAAAAAACTTCTGCCTGCAAGGGGAACAGGAGAAATTCTGCGTCACCACTTCCTGCTTTTCCGGAGCCATATAAGGACCGGTCGACTCAGGGCTTCCTGGTCCAAAAATACCTAAGACCGGAACCCCGACCATTGAAGCAAGGTGCATCATTCCACTATCATTGCCAATGAATATTTGGCTTTTTCTTAACAACTCTGTCAAGACTCTCAAGTTAACGGGAGGAATGATCTTGATCGTATCTGGTGGTCCAAAATTTTTAATTCGATTCAGTAATTCCGATTCCTTTTCTGTGCCTAAAAGAACCACCCTTTTACCATCTTCTTTAATCAGCTTCTGGCACAAGATTCCAAACC
>JAJDBI010000118.1 GCA_029261435.1 Nitrospinaceae bacterium | reverse complement strand
ACAACTGTTTTGATACGGGAATCTTTCTTTGTAACCCGGTTTTGTTTTCGGCCCTGGAACAATCTGTGCGAGAAACGGGGGATGACTCGCTTTCGGGAGGAGTTCGTATTTTGGCAGGGAAAGGCAAGGTGCGTGCCATGCCCATCGATGGCAGGTTTTGGATAGATATTGACGATCCCGAAAGATACAAGCAGGCCGAGCGTTATTTGCTTTCCTGAGTGAGGCGCAGGTAAACCAGATAAATGGTGAAGATCGTAGCCCCTATGGCCGCGATAATAATGAAAATCTTTATTTGATCGATCAAAGCCATCAGCATGAGGAAGTTAATGAAATCTCGATTGGCGAGTTTCTCAGCCATTGAGGGTTCTGAGTCCGGTGCTGGAGATATGGCACCGGAATTTTTTTTGAAAATGGTACTCCCCAATAGAATAAAAGAAGCCAGGCTTGCAAAGGCGGCCAGTCCTCCAAGGTAAAGGTAGGTTTCATCTCCTGTTGCCTTGCTCACTCCCCAGCCAATCGCCCCGAACACAAAGAAGTGAACGATATTGTCGCAGATAATATCAAGCTTGCCGCCTAACTCGGATTCCATGAATTTCAATCGGGCGATTTCTCCATCTGTTCCATCCAGCCAGGTTGAAAATAATAACGAGAGGCCTCCAAAAACATTTAAGAGATAAGTTCCGCCGGCAAAACAAATGGCCGATCCGAGACCCATTACAAAGCTGAATAACGTGATCTGATTGGGAGTGACTGGGGTGTTTAAAAGTGAGCGGGTCATTTTTTTTGAAAACGGACGCGACAGAAGCCGGGTGATGGGGCTGTCGTGATTTTGGCCTGAGCCTGCAAGCAATCGTTCATGCTGGATGCTGAAATCTTTTTGTTCCTGTACGCGGGCTTGTTCCGATCCCGGTATGTATTCAAAGGTGGGGGTATTTTCCTGAAATTCGATCAGTTCTTTTTCGTCGTTTCGTTGAATTTTTTCGATCAAGGACTCCAGTTGGTCCTTGCTGATGGGTAACGCTGTTTCTTGCTGAGTGAAAGTTTTCAAAAGGGAACGGGTCTCTTTTTTGTCATGCAGAGCCGATCCGTTGAAAAACAGAATCTGACTTTCCCGGTTTTGCAGGATTTCTTTCAATTGCTCGGAGTTTGAAGTCCAATGGATTTTTAAGATGACGCGAGGGTCTTCTTTGATAGCGGATGCTAATTTTTCTATTTCTTCGGTATCTATATAGACGATCAGATCATGGATTCCTGATCGCTGAAGGCTCAGAATATTCCTCAGCAGAAAGGGCACACCGGCAATGAGCGATGTGTACCAATTGCTAGCTTTTGCAGGTTCTAGGGGAGACGGTAAATGCAGTACTGAGATATTGCGTAAAGTATTGGTGCTTTGATTCATACGATTGTTGGCAGGTGAGGATTATTGTAATATTTTAAGAGAAATCTCGACTAACCGGTTGCAGAGTGTTATTCTCGCACAGAATTATTAAGTTTACCACGGTTGTACTTTCTTCTTGTGCTAGGAACCTTCCAGCTGAACCTGTTTACAACTGAGTCGTCATCCAATTTGAGGGAGATAGGGTTTAATGAGTGACACCAAATATAGTGGCTTGGCAAAAAAAATTGAGTCGTCAAAAGGAAAACTAGGAGTTTTATTACCGGGAATGGGAGCGGTGAGTTCAACGCTCATAGCAGGAGTCTTTCTGGTGAATTCGGGGCATGCCAAGCCCATCGGGTCGGTGACGCAAATGTCACGCATCCGTCTGGGAAAAAGAGATAATCCACAATATCCTTTCATTAAGGATTTCGTCCCTCTTGCAGGTTTAACCGATATCGAATTTGGTGGATGGGATATTTATGAGGAGAACTGCTATCAGGCCGCTCTGACTTGCGGGGTGATCGATAAGCAGGAGCTTGACCTGGTGAAAGATCAGCTTGAAAAGATAAAACCCTGGTCTGCTGTGTTCGATCCTGCCTTTGTGAAAAACCTGACCGGAACCAATATAAAAAAAGCTCCCAATAAAATGGAGCTGGCTAAACTTTTGATGAAAGATATCGAGAACTTCAAAAAAGAAAAAGGTTTGGAACGAGTGGTGATGTGTTGGTGTGGATCGACAGAAGCTTATCAGGACGGTATGGATGATGAAGCCTATCAATCTTTAGCTGCGTTTGAGGCCGCCCTGGAAAACAACCTTGCCAGCATTCCCCCTTCAATGATCTATGCCTATGCGGCACTGAAAATGAAAGTTCCCTTTGCCAACGGTTCTCCCAACCAGACTGTGGATTTCCCGGCTCTGGTCGAACTGTCTATCAAAAACAACACTCCAATCGGTGGTAAAGATTTCAAAACCGGACAAACCCTGATGAAGACCATCGTGGCTCCAGGGCTTAAATCCAGAATGCTCGGGCTAGAAGGCTGGTTCTCCAGCAATATACTGGGCAACCGGGATGGAGAAGTTTTGGATGACCCGGACTCGTTTCGATCCAAAGAGGTCAGTAAAGGATCGGTTTTAGAAAGCATCCTGCAAGACGATCTTTATCCCGACCTCTATGGCGATTACTACCATAAAATCCGCATCGAATATTATCCGCCAAGAGGAGACGCTAAAGAAGGCTGGGATAATATCGATATCAAGGGTTGGTTAGGTCAAAAAATGCAGCTGAAAATCAATTTCCTTTGCCGCGATTCTATCCTGGCCGCACCTGTAGTTCTGGACCTGGTCTTGTTCCTCGACCTGGCGCAACGAGCGGGAATGAGAGGGGTGCAGGAATGGCTTTCGTTTTATTTCAAATCTCCCCAATGCCGACCCGATCTTCAGCCGGTGAACTCCCTCTTCGATCAGGATGAGAAACTTAGAAATACCTTGCGAATCATTATGGGCGAAGAGGTCATAGATCACTCCGGCCTGGACTATTACGAGAACAAAGGCTGACCCACCCGGCGTGGGGCCAATGAGCAATAGCTTTGCCTGGCTGGTAAGTAATATCTCGGCCTAACCCGTTGCTAACTGGTTCCCCTTAATAGTCGGGTTGAGGGCTTGTCTTGTGCTCTCCGGTTATTGCCAAATTCATCTAGTACTAACTCATTATCCAGATAAATAACCCAGTAGTCCCCTTTAAGGGGCCAAAAAAGCTGGACCTTCAATTTCGCGTTTGTGTTGCCATCAGCGATAGTGGCAATACCAATAGCTTCATTCAATTCACCGTCTGGGCCAAGCATTCTACATTGGCTTGTCACTTTTATATGTCCACTTTCTAACTTTTCATAGTAAGCAGTTGATCCGAAACATCCTTTTTCAAACCAGTTGGGATACAAAGCAATCTCATAACATTTTCCTAGGTAGCGCTCTATATCCACATAGGAAACCACATCTAATTCCGGAGATGCTTTCTTGGAAATACTTGAGCAACCACTTGCCCAAATAATCGCGATAAATACGAGTGCTGAAAAGTGTTTTTGGTTTTAGTTAAGGCTTCATTTGAGGAATTCAATCTCTTGTCTTTCTGAAAACCTTGATTTAAGTTCTTCATCATGCGTTTTCTCAATAAAGTTTATCCACCCATCGTAGCCAACCCGTCATCACAATGAGCGACGCAAGATAGTCGTGTTCCGTGTCCTATGATGGGTGATACTCCGTGGATTTGGCTGCTATTTGCCAGGATAATGTCTCCGTCTTCTGCATCTATTGCTACTTCCCACCGGGGAAATACAAGATACCCCCCTTGGTATTTACCAACCCGAAACACGCACATGCTGGTGAAGCCAAACTTCGCATCTTCCTTATCAATATGAAACGACATTTGTTTGGTTTCTTCTTCCTGATATTGGTTGGGTGATAGTCCTGTATAAATCCCCATTCTATGGGATTCCTTTATATGTTTTTCGCAGAATAACTTTTGAGTTTTATATTTTTCGGGGCAACCTTTTTGGAAAGCAGTTTCATTTATAGTGGAAAGTTTTTGCAGGGTTTCCCATCTATCGTGGTTCTCTTTGGCCCAATTGGATAAGTCTATCTCACCAGTAACTTCATCCCTCTGATATCCTAATAATAGTGAGTTTATAACCTGCCCCTGCGCCATCTCATTCCATTCACCCGTTTTTTCATTCTTGGTGAAAAAAGAATTGGCAGTGTGGAGTTTATAATCTCTCCCTTCTTTCCACCCATATTCCCTTTCCAACTTCTTCTGATCAACGGGGCCAGAACAATTCGCTCTCATATTGGTTGTCTCTTCTATGGATGTGAGAGTTCTTTTGATTTCTTTGAAGTCATTGCCCTTGTAGCCGTTCTTTATGCATATGAGGAAGGGTTTTTTATCACCCGATATAGCTTTAGCCGGGCTGACAATTTGGAAATCTTTTGAGTAGGAAATCACCTTACGATATGTTTTGGAGGTAGGAAACAATCCATTCCACTTATCAAATATTTTCTTTTCGCTATGTTCTTTATCCTCAATAAAAGTTTTCATCTAAAAGGCCTTATAACATTTTCATAAATAGTTTCATCCACCCATCATTTTGTAGAGAACATAAAGAACAAGTACTACTACCATAAGAATTTTTTTATCTGCATCTAATTTCATTAAAAACCTCCTTTACTGTGGTTTTAAAAAGGGGTATCCCTCCGGGGCATGAAAGCTAATGAAGAAAATATCCCATACTCCTCGGTGGCATATAAGTTTCGGAAGTGGACACCACTTGACTACAATTTGTACGAAAACACCAGCTTATACGCCTGTCTAATTCTGCGGATGGAAGCGCACCACGCCAATTTGACTAAGAATATTCTTCCCCACTCCCATTATAAATTTTGATAGAGATGCTCTGAATTGGGCTTTATTTTTTACTTATTCTTAATTATAGGGTGAGGTAAATCTGCTTCCCATTAGGCGGAATTGTATTTAATCATTGAAAAAATTAGCTTTATTTGCTTGACAATCATTATTGTTGGCATTAACGTGAATGTTAGTTACAGGGTAAATCTTATTTTTTGGTTTATTTTTAGGTAGTAAAGAACATCAGAAAATAGGCATTGAGGACTTTTTTTTTGGAGGCAAGGCGCGTTATGTTCTACGAAGTCAGGATTTTCGACGCCAAAGGAGAGCTGAAAAAAGTTTTATCCCCCAAAAGGCTGAGTAACCAATTTTGGAAGAGCGGTGAACAAAACTTGATCGACTTTAGCGATAAGGAGAGCTCATCTTCAACGGACTGGGGACGTAAAAAAAATGAGAAGGATGAGTATCAGCTGGAAGATCGTTGATTAAAAAAGTTTTAATGGATTATTTATATTTAAAGATGGCATGGAGCTTTTGCTCTATGCCATTTTTTATGCCCTGAACGAGGCTGTTTGGTCGCATTATTCGTTTTGCCCTGTATATCTGATGCCGATTCCCCTATAATTCAAACCTTGGAATTAAACAGGGTTTAAAACGTTTTAAAGAGCTGATTTATGTATATAACCACTGCAGACCAGTTAAAGACATTTTGCGAAAACATTCAGTCTGCTGATGTTTTGGCAGTAGACACTGAGTTTGTCCGGGAAAGAACTTATTTTCACCGTATCGGGTTGATCCAGGTAGGTGGAGGAAACCATTTCGCCGCCATTGACCCCATATCACTTCCTGATTTGACTCCCCTGCTGGAGTTGATGAAGGATCCCACAAAAGTTAAGGTTTTCCATGCTGCGCGTCAGGATCTTGAAATCCTGGTACGCCTCTGTGGTCAGGTGATTACTCCGGTATTTGATACTCAGATCGCTGCGGCTCTGGTGGGATGGGGAACTCAGATTTCTTTTGCGAAAATTGTCTATAAAGCTTTGGGGAAGAAGATTCATAAATCAGAAACCTATACGGACTGGTGTCGCCGTCCTTTGAGCGATAGCCAGATCGAATACGCCATTGACGATGTTCGTTACCTGATGCCGGTGTATGACAAGCTGATCGAACGATTGAAAAAAATGGGTCGTTTGGATTGGGTGCAGGGAGAAGTTCATGCTTGGGAAGATCCCAAAACTTTTGCTTTGCCTGATCCTTATAAACGATTTATGAAAATTAAAAATCTGCGTAGTTTGAGACCCCGAAACCTGACAGTTCTTCAGGAAATCGCCGCCTGGCGAGAAGGGGAGGCGGTCAAGAGAGATTGTCTGGCCAAGGCCATCATCCGGGATGAAACCCTGCTGGAAATTGCCCGTAAAGCTCCAAGGGATGCAAAAGCACTGTCCGGAATTCGTGGTTTTTATCAAAAGGAACTGAATAAAGGCGGAGCATCCATTTTGTCTGCAATTGAAAGGGCCATGGAGGTTCCAGAATCTGACCTTGTTGAACTCCCGGAAAGTAACGGGCACGCTACGACTCGAGGAGTGGAGGAACTGCTTTCGGCTTATGTGCAGATTCGTTCTGAAGAGTTAAAAATTGAGCCCAGTGTTTTGGCCGACCGAAAGCAGATTCACAGTTTTGTGGCCCACTTTGAGCAAAAGGAAGATATGGAGGAACACTTTCTGTTTCAGGGCTGGCGAAAAGAGTTAATAGGATCGCCCATGTATTCTTTGTTGAGTGGCAAGGTGGGGCTCAAGATTGATCCTTCGGGTCAAGTTCGTTTAATCGAGTCGTAAAAATCAGGTTTCTGTCGGTAGCGT
>JAJDBI010000117.1 GCA_029261435.1 Nitrospinaceae bacterium | reverse complement strand
CCTTTCATGATACCTACAAAAGGATCATCAAGGCCGAAGTCGGTGGTGAGTGTGATTACTGGGCGCATCCTATTACCTGTTTATCAGAAACTCTCTGTAAGGTGACGGGGACCAGACTGTTTTTCAATGAGTCTGCACCTTCGAGTATGACTGGAATATAATTGCCGGTATGGCCTTTTAGCCATCCAGATTTCGAGTCCCGTTGGTTTTCAAGTAGAACGGTTTCCTGCTTTCCTAAAAAACTTTCACGAATTTTTAATGATTTCTGAACGATCAATTGGGTCAGAATCTGGCTTCTTTGTTTTTTTATGTTTCCGGGAACATCGTCTTTGCTCTGGTGAGCCTCAGTGCCTCGGCGCGGAGAGTAGGGAAACACATGGAGATAGGAGAACGGCTATTGCTCTATCAGATTGCGGGTGTTTTCAAAGGCTTCTTCAGTTTCTCCCGGGAAGCCGACGATGACATCTGCCCCCAGTCCCAGTCCGGGGATGGCGTTGATCGCGCGTTGTGCGACATCGAGGTACTGATGACGGTTGTAATTTCTGCGCATGGATTTCAAGGTTGTATCATCACCGCTTTGTAAGGGGATATGCAGGTGTGAACAAAGTTTTTCTGATTCGGCCATGAGACGTATGAGGTCGTTATCGATTTCCATGGGATTGATTGAACTCAACCGAACCCGAAAATCTCCTGAAAGTTCCAGGATATCGCGAACCAGAGAAGAAAAAGTTTCATTTCGATCCATACCCCATGTACCCAGGTTGATTCCGGTGAGGGTGATTTCTTTAAATCCGGAATCGACAGCCTGTTGAACATTGTCCAAAATATTTTCTCGTGCATCGCTGACCGATTTACCACGTGCTTTCACAACGGTGCAAAATGAACATTTTTCATCACATCCAGTTTGGACTTTGATGAAGGCTTTGGTCATACCCTGAAAATTTTGTACCGGGATAGTTCGAAATATCCGCTTTTTATGGATATCGGACATGATGATCTCGGTGTCTGCGCCTTTTACCCAAGGCAGGCTGGTGTTTAACAGTTTCTTTTTTATGAGGTTAGCGATTTCCAGCTTGTCAGCGTTGCCCAGAACGATGTCGAGTCCGTTTAATTTGGAAGCTTCTTGAGGATTCAACTGCGCATAGCATCCGGTAAATATGACGAGAGCATCGGGGTTGATCGCCAGGGATTTTTTTACTGCGAGCCGGGAACTGTAATCACTCCTTTGTGTCACTGTACAAGTATTGATGACATAGGCATCGGCTTTTTCTTTACCATTGACGATAGAAAAACCTTCTTGTTCAAGCAAGGTCTGCATTTCTGCCGTATCGTGCTGGTTGGTTCTGCATCCCAATGTAACGCAGGCGACTTTCATAAGATAACGTGTGTTTAAAATTTCAGATAGTTTTTACTTATCTTAGACCATGCGCTGGAGAGGAAGCAACTTGTAATTGCATGGTTTTAAAAAGCCTGCGAGTCCTTGCTTGACCGTATGAGGTGAGTTTGCTACTATCGCCGCATTCAGCCATTTGAGACCCTGGGGAGGACGTCACAATTTTCAAACTATAAGTGGAAATGAACCCTCCTGCTATGAAAAAAACCCAAACACAAGTCACAACTTTTCTAGAAAAATGGTTGGATAAATCCATCCGGCAATACGTTGGTGCGATGAACGAAGATAACAATGGGCATTTGCATGAATTAATCATGGGGGGCATTGAAAAACCGTTGGTTGAAATCGTTCTGAAGGAAACCGGTGGGAACCAGACTCAGGCGGCCAATATTCTGGGGATCAATCGCAACACGTTAAGAAAAAAAATCGCAGAATATAAAATTAAATGCAACAACAAGACCTAGCGGTCATCATTTTAGCGGCGGGAAAAGGAACCCGCATGCAATCTTCTCGTGCCAAAGTTCTACTTCCCCTTGCAGGACATCCTCTTCTTCACTATGTTCTTGATATTTCCTCTAAATTAAACCCTGTTCGAACAATAGTCGTGGTGGGGCACCAGGCAAATCAGGTTCAGGAAGCTTTTGCTGACCGAGAGGTTGAGTTTGTGGAACAGTATCAGCAGTTGGGCACGGGCCATGCCGCGCAGCAAGCCAAAGAGAAATTGAAAAGTTTTAAAGGTTTGGTTTTAGTGTTATGTGGCGACATGCCTTTGATTCGGCCTGATACCCTACTGCAAATGATTGCAGGGCATCGTGAAAGCGGGGCAAAATGTACGGTACTGACTCTTAAAAGCGACGGGTGCCATGACTTTGGGCGGATCATTCGTGATGAAAAGGGTTTGGTGTTGAAAATCGTGGAGTTTAAAGACGCTTCGGACGTTGAGAAAAAAGTTGACGAATTCAATTCCGGAGTATATTGTTTTGACAGTGAGTTGTTTTTTAAGGCTTTAGAGCATATTGATTCCAATAACGCTCAGCAAGAATACTATTTGACCGATACAATAGAATATCTGGTGCGAAAGAGGTATCCCGTTCAGGGGACTCAGACCCAGGATGCGAACGAGATACTGGGAATTAATTCTCCAGATGATTTGAACCGGGCGGAACAGATACTGGTGGATCATCGCCAGTCTTAGTAGCTAACTTTATCCTTCCCAATCAGGATTTTCTCTAATGAAAGCCATAATTCTTGCCGCAGGTGATGGTACCCATCTCAGTCCTTTTTCAGAAACCCGACCCATCTCTATGATTGGTGTTGCGGGGCGCACTTTACTGGATAATACTTTTGGTTTGCTTAAAAGTGCGGGAATTAACGACATCTTCGTGGTGACTGGGCATAAGAAAGAAAAGTTAATAGAGCAAATTCAGGAACAAGACCATAATGGATTGAACCTGCATCATGTGGAGCAAAAACGCAAGCTGGGAATTGGGCATGCAGTGATGCAGATTAAAAGTAAAATTCTCCCAGGTGAGTATTTCCTGCTTGCGTATGGAGATATCTTGACGGCGGATAATATCTTCAGCAAAACCCTGCAATCTTTTCATTCCTTCAAATGCCCGGTGGCGTCCATATGTTTGCCCCCTTCCAACCAGATGTTTGGCAATGTTTTCCTGAATGCACGCATGGAAATTACAAAAATCGTTGAGAAACCCAAGGGGAATAACCTTGGAAACTATGTTCTGTCCGGAGTATTTATATTGCCGGCATCTTTTTTTGGTTTGCTGGAATCTTCGGGGAATTCCATGGAGAAGGCGCTGAAAAAGGTGGTGGCAGGAGAGGGACTACGTGCTTCCATGTGGGAGGATGACTGGTTGGACGTGGTTTATCCCTGGGAAATTTTGACGGCGAATAAAATGATCATGGACTCATGGCAGGAAACCTCTATAGCCAAAACTGCGACGCTGGAAGCAAATGTGACTTTGCAGGGGATCGTCAGGGTCGAGGCGGGGGCTGTCATTAAATCGGGAGCTGTGTTGGAAGGGCCCTGCTGCATTGGAGAAGGAAGTTATATAGGAAATAACTCTCTTGTCAGGAGCTATACCTCTGTTGCTAAAAACTGTTCGGTGGGTAGTGGTGTAGAATTAAAAAATTGTGTGGTGATGGATAACACGCAGATAGGTCGCCTTTCCTTTATTGGCGACAGCGTATTGGGTGAAAATGTGGATATGGGGGCAGGGTGTATGACTGTGAACAGAAATATAGACTGGAAACCTATTTCTGTGAAAAACGGGAAAGGGCCCATAAAAACGGGAATGAAAAAATTGGGTGCTTTTTTAGGTGACGGGGTTGTTGTTGGGGCTGGGAATACTCTTCAGCCCGGCAC
>JAJDBI010000116.1 GCA_029261435.1 Nitrospinaceae bacterium | reverse complement strand
GTCTACTCAAACCTTCGTCGGGGACCATCCATATCGATGATGTGGATATTAAACAAGACCCCATTCGAGTAAAAAAAATCATTGGCTACATCCCCGACCGACCCTTTCTCTATCAAAAACTAACAGGGTGGGATTATCTGGAGTTTGTCGCGGGCCTGTATTCGCTGGATCAGAATATTGCACGTGAAAAAGCTGAAGAGTTTTTCACCTTTTTTGATTTGCAGGATTTCGCCGATGAACTAATTGAAGGTTACTCACATGGCATGAGGCAGAAGCTTGTCATTGCAGGGGCGTTGATCCACAGTCCTAAAGTGATCATAGTTGATGAGCCCTTGGTGGGTCTTGATCCCAAGGGAGCGCGACAGGTGAAACAGTTGTTTCAGGATTTATGTGAAAATGGTACCACGGTTTTTATGTCCACCCATTCTTTGGGAGTGGCCGAAACCATGTGTCATAGGGTTGGCATTATCCAGAAAGGAAAAATGATAGCGGTGGGAACTGTGGAACAATTGCTCTCCCAAGCTGAACATCAGCACGGTGATCTGGAAGATGTGTTTCTAAAGTTAACTTCGCCTTCTGGCGAGGAAGGCGACCAGCATTAATCCATTTATTAAGAACTGATTTTTGTATGGAGAAGGAGTATTAAGATGAGTAAAGTCAGTAAATATATGAGCACCCAGATTTTTTCAATAAGCCCTGATAGATTTGCTTATGAAGCGGTCGATCAAATGTATGAGAACAAAGTTAGTGCGCTTTTAGTGAAGGAGGGTGAGAAATACGTAGGGATCATTACAAAAACGGATTGGATGTTTCTGGTTTTAAAGGGGGAATGCGACCCTAAAGCGATAAAGATATCTGCCGTGATGACAAAGATTGCAAATACTATTGACGAGGATCAAACAATTTCCGAGGTCTGCAATATTATAGAGACCAAAAAGATTCGCCATGTCCCCGTGACAAGAAACGGTGAAATCGTTGGGATGTTTTCGGTCAAGGATTTAGAAAAATACTATTTACAATTGCATAAGAAAACTGATTTTTAATTAAGAGGACTGTGAAATTAATAGAGATGGTTTGGGAAGGAATGTAGCCATGAGGTGAGTCAGTAAATATTTCTTGTTTGAAATTATATTTCTAAATCTAAAGACCTTCCATTGACCTCTGGTCCAACTTTGTTGCTTCAATTAAAGTGATACCACCCAGTTCACTCTATCGATTTGCCACTGCTTCATTAGGGTCTGCGAAGAATTCGGGAAGATAGGTGAATTTAAGTTGAAAAACAGCTATTAAATAATACCTTTAAATCCCGGAAGCCTCATTATTTTTGAATACCTTTTTTGCCGGGGTTATCGATGTTTCATTCCCCCCCCCACCCCTGATTCTTTTCTATTTTCATTAAACAGTGCTTGCAGGTCTATATAGTGACAAGCTGGATACCTTATTGGCTTCGATAACGTTTTTTTATTTTATAACAAAAAGTTAGCATGTTTTCTCTCCACCTGTTTAGTCATTCATATCGCTCCCCGAGGCCCTTTTAAGAAACTTTTGCAATTTAAAACTTGTTTAAGTTTTTAAAGTGGTGTAGATTCGTACCCAAATTGATATGGGTGAGTTCCCAACGCTCAATTTGTTTCCAAGTTTTCTAATCTTATATAAGGTGGAGTGCTAAAAAATGAGAATAAAGAACAGTATGAAAATAATAAGTTTTTTGGTGTTGAGCTTGATATTTTTTGGATGTGCTCATGCATTGGAGCCATCTGGTAATTCCAGCGAGGCTCTTACGGATGCCAATATTGCGGCTATTGTAGTCGGGGCGAACAAGATCGATATTTCAGCGGGTAAAATTGCTTTGGTTCGATCTGGAGATAAGCGGGTCAGAGAATTTGCCCAAAGAATGGTAACGGACCATCAATCTGTTCTGGATTCTGCGGTCAAACTGGTTACGCGTCTTGGAGTGACCCCTCAGAACAATGAGCTGGTTCACTCTTTGTCGAAACAGTCTGTTGAACACGAGGCAAGATTAAACAGCATGACAGGGAGGGAGTTTAATAAATTATATATTGACCATGAGGTTTCTTACCACAAGGCAGTTATTGGAGTTATTAAAAAACAGCTTATTCCTGGAACAAACAATCAAGAGTTGAAGGAAATGCTGGTTTCTGTCCTGCCTGCCTTTGATGCCCATCTTGCGCATTGCAAGGAAATTCAGGCTAGCCTCTAATGATGGGGATACTTATGAGAGTGGCAGGGGTAACTTGGGTCCTTTCAAGGTTTACCCTTGTGCTCTGCATATTTTTTTTGATGTCTTGCTCAAAATCTATTCTGATATCTGAAGGTGAACCTAAACTTAGAACACATTTGATTAAAATTGAAAAATTTAAATTCCTGCCAAAAACCCTTGTGGTGGGTAAGGGAGATTATGTGCGGTGGGAAAACCAGGATATCGTCCCTCATCAAATTGCCGAGGGAACACAGCAAAAATGGCGGTCAAGAAACTTGTTAGCTAATGACTCGTTCACCCTGAAAATTCATGATTCAACATCTTATATCTGTAAGCTTCATCCAACCATGCAAGCAGAAATAGTAGTTCGGTTTATGGAAGAATAAATCGAAAACTGGAAAGTCTTTAATGGCAGGAGTTTTATTCCTTGGGGGAGGGAGGATTTATTTTGAATTTGCAGACCTCACCTTTTCGGATAATACATTCTTGGTGATCAATCGTACTATCCAAGATAGATTCTAATAAAGAACGATCTAACTGGCAGACCTCTTCAAATTCCATGGCAAGATGGTGGTAAATACAGTTATGTGCTTTTATGACTGGTAAGCTTTCTCCTTCTTTTACTGTCACTTCTGTCTCAAAGCCAAGTTCATGCATCATTTCTGAGGCTGCATAAATTTTCTCACTCAAACTCATACCTGCTAATTTAGGCTTAAGGCTTTCTCCCAGGTTTTTTCCAATTTCATGCATTTTTATTTCCAACCCCTCGGTTCCTAATTGAGATTTAAGGGAGTTCAGTAGTAGTTCAGAAAACCAGGAATATTGCTTGGGGAAAAGATCGATCCCTTTTTTACTTAATATATAAACTCGCACGGGTCTTCCGCCCGTTGCAGTCAGTGCCCCTTTTTCTATATATCCTCCCTTTTCAAGGGATAAAGCATGTTGTTGTACGGCGTTGCGCGAAATTCCAAGTTGTTTGGCAAGATCGTCAATAGTGAGCCCACTTTTTCTGTGCAACAACTTCTCTAATAGTTCGCGTTGGCGTTGTCCAAACCCATAAAACATAATTAACCTATGGTTCGCTTTATATAACTTGTTAATAATATACTAACAAACCTTGTCAGGCTTATTGTTTTCTCTTTTTAAACACCACTTCAACGCTAAGAGTTTGGTTGTCGCGTTGGAGCTGGAAGGTGGAACGGTCGTCGAAATTTTTGTGGCTCAATATCTCCAGCACGTCGTCAACACTGGATAAGGCTTGACCATCCATGCTGACAAGCAGGTCGCCGGGTTTCATGCCTGCGGTTTGGGCGTTTGAGTTTTTGCCCACGGCTTTGATGCGTACACCTTTTTCCTGAGCCAGTCTCACCCCCAGCTTCACTTTGTTCTGACCTGGTACGCGGTATTCTACCTTCCAGGCATAATCTGCGGC
>JAJDBI010000115.1 GCA_029261435.1 Nitrospinaceae bacterium | reverse complement strand
TCTTGGAGTTGGGGGTGGAATTGTTGCCGACTCGGTACCACAAAACGAATTTGAAGAAACCATGAATAAAGGGCGGGCTTTGTTAAAGGCGATAGAACTGGCTGAAAAGGGGTGGATAGTATGATTTTGATGATCGACAACTACGATTCGTTCACCTATAACCTGGTGCAGTATATGGGTGAGATGGGTGCGGAAATACGTGTGGACCGAAACGATCAGATAAGTCTGCAGGAAATTGAAGCCTTGAAGCCGCAAAAAATTGTTATTTCTCCCGGGCCCTGCACCCCTGACAAAGCAGGAATCTCGGTGGAAGTGATCAAACATTTTGCCGGGAAAACCCCGATTCTGGGAGTTTGTCTGGGGCATCAGTCGGTCGGCCAGGCGTTTGGTGGTGAAATCATCAAGGCTGGTAAACTGATGCATGGTAAAACTTCGATGATCCGCCACGATGGAAAAACCCTGTTTAAGGATCTGCCCAATCCTTTTGAGGCGACCCGTTACCATTCGCTGGTATTAAATCGGCAGAACCTGCCGGATTGTTTTGAAATTTCCGCAGAGAGCGATGACAACGAAATTATGGGAATCCGTCATAAAGAACTTGATATAGAAGGTGTGCAGTTTCACCCCGAATCGATTTTGACCGCGTACGGGAAAGAATTATTAGGTAATTTTATTAAAGGAAACAACGCATGATGTTCCTGGCGGCTCTCCATTCTGTTGTAGACGGAAATGATCTCACTGAGAATGAAATGGTTGCAGCCATGACTGAAATCATGGAAGGCGAAGTAACCGATTCTCAATTGGCTGCATTTTTAACAGCGTTGCATATAAAAGGTGAAACCGTTGCTGAAATTGTAGGTGCGGCACGGGTGATGCGGGCAAAAGCCGAGAAACTCAATATCAATGTGACTTCTCTGGTAGACACTTGTGGTACGGGTGGAGACAAGGCCGACACATTTAATATATCCACTGCCAGTGCTTTGGTTGCGGCAGGTGCGGGAGTCAACATAGCGAAACATGGCAATCGGGCGGTGTCGAGTCGGTCTGGCAGTGCCGATGTTTTAAAATGCCTGGGTGTGAATCTTGATGCCAGCTTACCTGCCGTGAAACGTTGTGTTGAGAAAGCGGGGATCGGTTTTCTCTTTGCTCCCTTGATGCATAAAGCTATGAAACATGCTGCCGGAGTCAGGAAGGAACTGGGTTTTCGTACTATTTTTAATTTGTTGGGGCCATTGACCAATCCAGCTAATGCAGAGGCTCAGGTGTTGGGTGTTTTTGATGCTAAATGGGTTCAACCCTTGGCAGAGGTTCTCGCCGAACTGGGTTGTTTGCATGCTCTGGTGGTACATGGTGCAGATGGTTTGGACGAAATCACCTTGACCGGCGAAAGCCACATAGCGGAATTAAAAAAAGGGAAAGTAAAGAGTTATAAACTCGACCCTGATGAACTCGGTCTTGAAATTTGCTTCTCCGAAGATCTCAAGGGTGGAACCCCTGAAGAAAATGCCGCAATCATTGAGGGAATTTTAAATGGCGAAAAAGGTCCCAGGCGGGATATCGTTTTGTTAAATTCTGCCGCCGCTATTTATGTGGCGGGAAAAGCAAAATCTATAGAGTTGGGAGTCCAATGCGCAGTTGAATCCATCGATTCGGGTAAGGCGCGAGGAAAACTCAATGATTTGTGTAAGATCACCAACGCTTAAAATGTCAAACATACTCGATAAAATTTTTGCAGATAAGCAGAAAGAACTGGCAGGTACGAAAAGCAACTTGCCATTGGCAGAGCTTAAAGTGCGGATGGGAGATCAGGCACCCGTCCGTGATGTTTTTAAGGCGCTGAACGGAGGAAAAAGTTCTAAAATCATTGCAGAAATCAAGCGACGCACACCTTTCAAAGGGGAGTTGCGGGAAAATTTCAATGCGGGTGAAATTGCTGGAGATTATGCCCGAAATGGGGCGGCGACGCTTTCTATCCTGACTGAATCAAATCATTTTGGCAGTCATATTGGTATCCTGCAAGAGGTGCGACCCATTGCTCCGATTCCACTCTTACGAAAAGATTTTATTTTTGATGAGTACCAGGTTTATGAATCCAGAGCGCATGGTGCAGATCTGTTTTTGTTGATCGCAACCTGGCTTGAGCAGAATCAGTTGACCGACCTGCTTTGCTTGGGTAAGGAGTTGGGACTTCCTGCATTAGTGGAAACTCATAATGAATATGATATGGAAAAAGCCTTCGAAGCCAAGGCAAATTTGATCGGTATCAATAACCGTGATCTCACTAATGGCAAAACCGATTTAGGCATTGCCCGACGCTTGATTCCCATGGCGTTGCAGGAACCGGGCAACACTCTTGTATGTGAAAGTGGGATTAGCGGTCGGCAAGAGATCGAAGAGTTTGAGGAAATAGGAGCGCATGCATTTTTGATTGGCGAAAGTTTAATGACTTCCGAGAACATTCCTGAGAAACTAAAAGAGCTTTTAGGCAATGGTGAATCCACAAATAAAAGTTAAAATTTGTGGGATGACGCAATTGGAGGATGCGTTGTTTGCCGTCGAACAGGGTGCCGATGCGGTGGGCTTCATTTTCTATAAAAAGAGTCCTCGGGCAGTTTCGATGAAGACCGTTCGAGAAATTATTTCAAAACTGCCCCCGCTGGTCGATACGGTAGGTGTTTTCGTTAATGAATCTGCAGACCGAGTGAACAAGATCGCCGATTATTGCGGGCTGGATCTCGTGCAATTGCATGGTGATGAGTCGCCAGCTTTTTGCCGAAAAATTTGCCGACGCGTGATCAAAGCGTTTCGGGTTAAAGATCTTCAATCCATCAGGCAGTTGGAGAAATATCCTGTCAGTGGTTTTCTTTTGGATACGTTTTCCGACAATTTGCATGGGGGTACGGGAAAAACTTTTGACTGGAACCTGGCTCTTCCCGCAAAAAAAATGGGTCCGGTTATCCTGGCAGGTGGATTGACGCCGCGTAATATTCGTCAGGCAGTCACTCAGGTTCGCCCTTATGGAGTGGATGTGTGTTCGGGAGTGGAAAAGTCGCCGGGAATCAAGGACCTCGAAAAGATTCGCGCGTTTTTGAAAAATATTAGATCTGGGAGCAAATCATGAAGCCGCATAAACAGCCCGACTCCAGTGGGCATTTTGGGAAATTTGGGGG
>JAJDBI010000114.1 GCA_029261435.1 Nitrospinaceae bacterium | reverse complement strand
CAGGTTCATAGTGTTGACAAGATTAAGGTGTTGGGTATCTTCAAGAACAAAATGAATGGTTTTTCCGCAGGTGCCGACAATGTCGATAAAGCGGTCCATAACCTTTTTAACTTCTTCAGAGCCAACGACTACGATTTCGCGTAAACTGGAATTCAGCAGGTTCCCCAGCGCATAACACATGATGGGAATCCCTCGAATCAAAAAAAGAAATTTCAGTCGATCAATGTCATCATTTTCGGCCCTCAGAATAAGATGACTGATGCCATTTTTCCCTGCGGCAATTTCACGTTCCGCTTTGGAAAGGCTCAAAGCATCGGCTTCTTTGCGGGAAGAATATTTGTTATGGCTGAAACTGATAATGCATTTTTCGATAGGAATTTTGTTGTTTACAGCAACCATAGAGCCAGAAATTTATTGTTAGAGATTAATTCCATATTAAAGGTGGCCTCGTTATAACCCAAGGTTTCGCCGACCTCTGTGGGGATTCGGAAAAGTTATGCGAGAACTTTTTAGGACAGTGGTCAATAGAAGTCTCTATCCTAATATAATGAAAAGGTTTTCTCTACTAAACCTTTGAGAAAATTGACTTGATTTATAAAATTATTTGTTCATACAATTGAGTGTTCTCAATAAAAATAAAGGAATTATTCATGGGAGACCAGACCCATATTATAGAGTTGATTGACCAGGTTTTAAATGAAACCGAGGATAGGCCTCAATTGCAGGAAAAGATCATCGATCTCAGGGATGCTCTGTTCCAAGCCCAGCAGTCTGCTCAGCAGTCTGCCCTGAAAATCAAGACTCTGGAGGAAGCTATTGAAAAGCTGAAGTCTCCCGCCCACCGCATTGGCACGATTCTGGGTCAGGGGGAAGATGGCTTGGTGCGCCTGGTTTCCGGAGGCACAGAATACCAGGCTGCGGTAGTTCCAGAACTGACGGAAAATGAGAGCCTGAAAACGGGTGATCAGGTCGCGCTGAATGAAGGGTTTGTGGCGATTGCCCGACTCCCTTTCCCTACTCAGGGGCCATTGGCGAAAATTTCTGGAAAATTGGCAGGCGGGCAATGGCTGGTGCAGGCGACGACCGGTAACACAGAAACTATTGTTATGGCTCGCGAGGGCTTGGATGAAGCTGGGCTGAAAGAGGGGGAAGAAATTTTTCTCGATAGTAACCAAAGGGTTATTTTGGACAAAATTCCGCATCGAGAGTCCCGAACTCTGATTGAAGACGATTATGATCAAGTGGAATGGTCGCAGGTGGGCGGGCAGGAAAAGGTAAAAGAAGAGGTCCGCAAAGTCCTCGAATACCCGCTTCTGCACAAAGAAATTCTGAGTCAGATGGAATATCAGGTACCCAAAGGATTTTTGTTTTACGGACCTCCGGGTTGCGGCAAAACGCTCATAGGAAAAGCGATTCTCACAGAAGTGATCCGTAAACTTTCTGAGCACGAAGACTCGAAACTTGAAGGCCGGTTCATTCATGTTAAAGGACCTGAGATTCTCAATATGTGGTTGGGAGAATCGGAGCGTAAAATCCGCGAAATTTTCAAGAAGGCTCGGGACTATAAAGAAAAAGGACAGATTCCTTTCATATTCATAGATGAGGCAGAATCCATTCTGGGAACCCGACAGGCCTGGCGTGGGTCGAATATCAGCAACACGGTGGTTCCCATGTTTTGTGCGGAGATGGATGGTATTCAATCCCTTCGCGAAACAGTCGTGATTCTGGCAACCAATCGACCTGACCTGATTGACCCGGCTATTATTCGGCCCGGCAGAATAGACAGAAAGATCAAAGTGTCGCGCCCAAATCGCGAAGAGTCTAAAGCTATCCTGCAAGTATATCTGAAAGAAGGGCTTCCTCGTGAACATGAAGATTTTGATGCGATGGCCGAACCTTTTCTGGATCGTCTTTTTGCCCGAAGCTCCGAACAGGAAGTGCTGGTGCTGACTTTACGAAGTGGCAGCAATCGGAAGATGTACTGGAACGATTTTATTTCCGGTGCCGTTATCGAGGGCATCATGAAGCGTGCTAAAGAAAGATCCATTGAAAGAGCGATCCGAGGCGAAACGCTTTGCTTGATGGTGGAAGATCTTGTGGTTTCTTTGGAGACTGAGTTTGAAGAAGGCAGTCTGCTTCCTGCCGAATCGAACCTGGAAGACTGGCTCCAGCTTTTGGATATGGACTCGAAGGATGTTGTGCGAGTAAGACGGCCGAACGAATCGGATAAGGCTACCGAAAATACGATGCGCAGGTCGATCATATGAGTGTGCCTCTCCTGGGTATGGAGACCGAGTATGGAATAATCCGCGAAGATATGGAAAACTCCGATCCGGTTGAAGAATCCATGAAGCTTTTACAGGCCTGTGAGCGCAAAAGTGTTTCTGGGAAATGGGCCTACTCCCAGGAGAACTCGCATTTGGACATGCGAGGGTTTAAGGTAGGTTCTTTGGCTCAGGATGAAGAAGAGGATGCATTTTGCGCCGAAGATCGCAAAAGGCCTTACTCTTATTTAGATATGAAGTGCGACCGGGTTTTGACCAACGGTGCCCGTTTTTATAATGACCATACTCATCCGGAATACAGTACTCCGGAATGTCGGTCTGTGTTGTCACTGGTGGCGCATGATGTGGCGGGTGAGCGGATTGTTGCCGAATGCGTGGCTCTTCGCAACCGGGAGTTGGGGGGTAAGCCGCTTCAATTATTCAAGAATAATACCGATTACAGCGGCCATAGTTATGGAACGCATGATAACTACCTCATCCCCAGAGAAACTCTCTTCGAGGATTTGGTAAAAGGACTGACTCCTTTTCTGGTTACGCGCCAGTTGTATGCCGGTGCGGGGAAAGTGGGGTCAGAGAGCGTCGGGGACTTTCAAGGTTTGCAGTTGGCCCAGCGGTCTGATTTCATCGAAACGGTTTTAAGCATTGAGACCATGACGAACCGGCCTCTGATAAATACCCGTGACGAGCCGCATGCAGTGAGCAGTCGGTATCGGCGTTTGCATTTGATTCTTGGCGATGCCAATATGTCGGCATATGCCACGGCTCTGAAAGTGGGAAGCACATCGCTGGTCCTCAATCTGATTGCCAATGGGGAAAAATTTCCCGGATTGGAATTGGCGGACCCGGTGGCCGATGTGTCGAAAGTGTCCCTCGATAAAACTGCGGCTTTAAAGCGTAAGGCCAACGGCACTGTCACGGCTCTTGAGATTCAGGAAGCTTATCTGGAGGCTGCAGAAAAAGCCTTTGCTGGAAAAGATCGGGAGAGGGATTGGATTCTTGAAGAATGGAAAAAGACGCTGGATGAACTCAGGTACAGTCCAGAAAAACTATCGGATCGCATTGACTGGGCGATCAAGGAAAAATTATTTACCGAGTTCATGCAGTCGGAAGGCATTGGTTGGGAAGACCCCATGCTCAAAAGTCTGGATTTGGAGTACCATAATCTGGACCCTGATCGTGGGTTGTATCGGGGCTTGGAGCAGGAGGGAGATGTTTATTCCCTGTTGAGCGAGGAAGAAATTGTTCGAGCTGTTGACTCGCCTCCGGTAGGAACTCGTGCCCAGATAAGAGGGCAAGCGGTGGCACAAAGTGCGGAGAATATAAAACGTATTCATTGGACTGGAGTTGAGTTTGTGAACGGTGAGATTCTGGATTTAACTGGAGTCATTAGTTCCGAAGAAGTCGAAGAGGTTCTCAACACCTGCAAACAATTGGTTTAGGACAACAGAGGAAAAAATAAAAATGTTTGAAGAGCCGTATCGCTGGATGGAAGCAGTTTCCACCCGCCACAATTATGTTCAAGAAAAGCTGAAAATGGGTCAGCCAGTGCTGTCGGTTCCTTTCGACAGCGGTGTGCTGATTATGGGATTCGCCCCTCAGCAGGGTAAGATTTTCGAGATTTACGATCGCATTGCCTTGGGGGGCGTGGGTCACCCTGCTGATGTGGAACGGTTGCGCATGACTCTTTTGGATATGGCGCATTTGGAAGGTTTCAATCGCTCAGCCCAGGATGTGACTTTGGCGAGGCTCCTGCAATTTGGAATTGCTCCTGCGCTCAAGCAGAACTTTGAAGAAATTCAACGAGCCCCTTATATTATTAGCCTGCTTCTTGTCGAGCTTGACAGCGAAGGACACCCCAATTTTTTCCGGGTGAATTATGATGGACATTGGGAAGCATTTAAAAACGGAACTGTTGTTGCTGGTAATGAAAAAGTTGTGAAAGAGGTTCAGAAAAAAATTCAGGACACGCCATTTGCAACGTATACGCTGGAAAAGGCGTTAGAAGAAACTTGTCGTCTTTGGGATGAAAGCAGAAAGCACTATGAAGAAGACGATGAAAGTATCCCAAAGACTTTGAAAGAGGCTTTTGATCAATGGTATCTTGAGGCCGCTGTGTTATCGGGGAAAGTGGAGCGAAGAGCTATTTACAGAGCAGTTACTAAGGAAGAGATTGACAAATTAAAATCATCGGTTGGTTAATGCCTGGTGATGAGGCAGAGGCAGCCTGGTAACAAAAGGAGTTGATCCCATGGAAATGAATGATCCCTTAAGAAGGGAAGAAAAAAAAGAGACAGGTCCGGATCGTGATGATTCCGGTCCTTCCAGCCCGGAACCTTCGCGGCCAGGAAAAGATAGTCTTTTGAAGCGGATGAAAAAAGTGGACCCGAAACAATCTGAAAAATACAAACAGAGAACCGGTCAATGAGTTCTAAATCTGATTCCAAAGTTTCACCCGGAGATTTTTTTGGGCTACTGGAAAAGTCCGGTGATCGCTGGCATGCCAAAATTGATCCTTCGCAGTCGCAAAGCGGTTTTAATGTGACCCATGGCACCACGGTTCTCGCTTTCCATTTTAAGGATGGTGTGATTGTTGCCGGTGATCGGCGTGCAACGGCGGGTAATAACATCATGTATGAAGAGTGCGATAAGGTCATTCCCATTGATGACTATACGCTCATGGCAATTGCTGGCGTACCGGCCACGGCTTTCGAAATGGCGCGAGTTCTCACTCATAACTTTGAGTATTATCGGCGTTCGCAGATGCAGACCATGAGTGTGGAAGGGAAAATCCGCGCCTTGTCAAAACTATTGAAAGAGAATGTGGGAATGGCGGTCCAGGGTCTGGGAGTAGTGAGTCCGATTTTTGCCACTTACGATGTGAAATTTAAAAAAGCGGCGATACATTTTTACGATATGTTGGGCGCAGACTTTAAGATTAGCACCCATACTGCGACTGGATCTGGTTCTCCGACCATTCGAGGAATTCTTGAGCATGAAGATATCTGGGGAGAAAAACCCCTGGTAGAAAGGTCGGAAAAAGATGCCGTCACCCTGGCTATCCGGCTCTTGTATACTGCGGCGCAGTTTGATTCCGCAACGGGTAAGGCCCGACCAGAAGATGATATTTTCCCCACTGTGGCATTAGTCACCGAGGCGGGGTACCGGTTTTTGAGTGATCAGGAACTTGCAGGTTTATGCAAGACATCCCTCAAACGCGGCCACTAGAAACTGGCGATAGTTCCTAATTGACTCCACGCTTGCTGGTGAGGGTAACTTTTATTTATAGAGACGCACTGAAATGAAAAAACGCATCTTCGGTATTGAAACGGAATATGGCCTCTTGGTCAAAAATGGTGCGGAGTTCCCCTTTGATTCCATGGAGGTGGCCAACAAGGTCAAGAATCACATCTTTTCAAAAAACCAGGGTGTGTTGGATCTTCACTATCGAGCCAATGATGAGCCTCCGGGTAACGGTGGGTTTTTGCTTAACGGTGGCCGTCTATATCTCGACATGGGACATTTGGAATATGCCTCGCCGGAATGCTCCAACCTTGTAGACCTGGTGACTTTTGACCGTGCCGGCGATACGATGATCCAGGAAGCTGTGGAGGAACTGGGCTGGGCGGATCATGTTTCTTTCATTAAGAATAATGTAGATCTTGAAACCAGCGCAACGTTTGGGTGTCACGAAAATTATCTGGTCGGCAGGGGGTTCCCTTTCGATGAGCGCGACAACTTGAAATTACTCTCTTCCTTTTTAACCACTCGTCAGATTTATTGCGGCGCGGGTCGCATTGGCTCCTGTGATCCTCACCCGTTTCGGGATTGGGATGGTGTTACCCCTTATGAAAGCCAGGGTGATGAAGAGATAGACTTTCAGCTTTCACAAAGAGCGGATCATATTCCCAACGAATTTTACCGATGGGTGCAGTACAACCGGGCTATTGTCAACACTCGTGATGAACCGTTGTCGGATCCGAGCAAGTATCGACGTATTCATCTTCTGGTTGGTGATTCCACCATGAGTGAATTTGCCACTGCTATGAAGATGGGGACCACAACTCTCATGTTGGAAATCATGCAACTGGGAGTCGCGAAACCTGAATGGATTCTTGCCGACTCGGTTTTTGCCATGCGTTCTATTTCACGCGATCCAGATTTTCAATGGCATGTGAAACTGGCTTCCGGAAAGACTTCCAGCGCTTTGGAATTGCAGTGGGATATTCTTGAGACCTGCAAAGAACACCTGGCCGGAAAAGACCGCGAGACAGACTGGATTCTTGAAGGTTGGGAGTCGGTCTTGACCGACTTGCCTAAAGGTCCGGAAGCGGTGATTGGCAGAGTGGACTGGGCCAGCAAATATTGGATGCTCAACGAGTTTAGGAAAGAGGAAGAGCTGGAATGGCAAGACCCGTGGCTCAAAAGTCTGGATCTGGAATACCATAATTTGAATAAAGAAAGTGGCCTGTTCTGGGGGCTGGAAGCCAGCGGCGATGGTTATCGTACAACGACCGATGAAGCCGTAGAGTTCTCTAAATCTAATCCTCCTAGAGGGACTCGGGCGTATGGTCGTGGGGCTCTCATTAAAAGCCTCATCAATCAGCATTCCCACATGGGCTATCTCATAGATTGGATTGGGTTTCGCCTGAGTAAAACAGACGAACCGTTCCTGATGCTTGATCCTTTCATTTCTTATAAAGAAGAAATCATAGAACATCTTAAGCAGTTTGATTCTCTCCCTCATCAGGAAATCAAACCGGATCAGGAAATCAAACCGGATCAGGAAATGAAAAGCCCGGAGGGACGCGGAAAAAAATCTTATGAGTGATTGCCTGTTCTGTAAAATCAGTGAGGGAACTATTCCTTCTGATAAAGTTTATGAATCCGACACGTTGTTCGCGATTAATGATATCAGTCCGCAGGCTCCTACACATATTCTGATCATCCCTCGAATCCATCAGGCTACGTTACTGGATGTCGAGGCCGAGGATCATACGTTGATGGGGTCGGTGATCAGTGTGGCAAACCAGTTGGCTAAAGAAAGAGGGCTCGATAAATCAGGGTACCGACTGGTGGTTAATTGTGGAGCCGGAGCCGGGCAGTCGGTGTTTCATATTCATTACCATCTTTTAGGGGGTCGTGCCTTGAGCTGGCCGCCGGGATAGAGAAAATGGTTACCGCAGAACAATTATACGAAAAACTCAAAGACATTCAGGTGGGCAACCCGGTTTGCCAGTTCACTCAGGAAAACTGTGAACTGTTGCTTCCCAACATAAGAAAGATTGAAGATCTCAAGCGCGAAAAGAACGCCATTATTCTTGTTCATAATTATGTTGCGCCGCAAATCTATTATAGTGTTGCTGACTATACGGGTGATTCTTATGGCTTGTCGAAAAAAGCCAAAGAATCCAACGCTGATGTTATTGTGTTCGCGGCAGTCCGGTTTATGGCAGAGACTGCCAAGATCCTCAATCCCCAAAAAACCGTGCTTGATCCCAACCCTGATGGAGGATGTTCTCTTGCCGATGGGATAACGGCAGATGATGTTGTCCGGCTCCGTGAACAGTTTCCCGATCATACATTTGTTTGTTATATCAACACGACTGCCGAGGTGAAAGCGCAGTGTGATGTGTGCGTCACTTCTTCGAACGTTTACGCCATTATTGAAAAAATCCCTAACGACAAAATTTACTTTTTGCCTGATCGGCTCATGGGCGAAAATGTGATCAACGAATTTAAAGCCCGGGGTGTGATGAAAGATATTCAACTCTGGGATGGAACCTGCTACGTTCATGAGGAGTACCAGCCGGAAAGTATTGATCAGGTGCGTAGAAATTTTGAGGGTGTGGAAATTCTTGTGCACCCCGAGTGCAACTCCTCAGTGGTTGGCAAGGCCGATTATGTTGGAAGCACCAGTCAAATGCTCAACCATGTCAGGGAATCAAACAATGACTCCTTTTTTTTGGTGACAGAATGCGGGCTGACCGGTGTTTTACAGTCAGAATTTCCACAAAAAACTTTTGCCGGAAGTTGTACACTCTGCAAATATATGAAATCCAATTCTTTGGACGATATATTGAATGTCCTCGAGAATCCCAGCCCCGAAAATACCATAACGCTCGACCCTGAAACCCAGGTCCGCGCCCTTGAATGTGTTAACCAGATGTTTCACTATTCGTCCCAATAGCTACTCGGTGTAGAGCCAAAAAATGATGGTTCTTTGCTCTCACAGCAAGTGAGAAAACCCCTTGATTTTACGTCTGCTATAAGTCTTTTAAAATAAAAGCTTATGCCCTTTTTCGCGGTTGCCGTTAAGGATGTACAGGGCATGGATAGCCCAATTTTAAACATCTTTTTGGTGGAGGATGATTCAATGGTCGGAGGCACTGAAGGACTCGGTTCAACCATTCTTAACAGTTTTACCCAGAA
>JAJDBI010000113.1 GCA_029261435.1 Nitrospinaceae bacterium | reverse complement strand
ATCACATAGTTCGAGGCAAGTAGCAAAAACTCGTCAAGCCGAGACAAAACACTGCCGGCAGAAATAGCTATTGCAGTCGGCCCCACGCCTAGTGGCGGAACTCTTTTAGGTGGTTGAGTACTTGATCGAGGAGTTCTGCGGGGAAGTATTTTCCTGCCAGGTTTTTTCGTGCTATGCCACCCGCTTCCTGAAACCTTGCCTTTTCTTTCTCATCAGGAAGCGCGACCCATTTCACATCATTTCCCTCTAATACCTTATGAGCTTTCAGGTTGTCCTTCTGAATGAGTTCAACAAGTTCCTGCAAGCACTCGTCACCGATTTTTTTCACTGCATCCTGATAGGATTGGGGGAGCTTGTCGAATTTCTTTTTAGAAATCAAAACCCCACCTGTCGCATAGCCCATGCGTAATCGGGTAACATGTTTAACTTTAGTGAACCATTGTAAAGCCAGAGCCCCTTGCGTAGACGAATAAACTGTATTCACCATGCCTGTTTGCAAAGAAAGCAGTACATCAGTTATGGAAAGAGGAATCGGCTGAACACCCAATCCTTTATAAACCTGCTCTACCAGCGGGTCACCCTCCCACATCCAGGGTTTGGACTGACGCAGGTCGTCCACCGTATGAATGGGTTGTTGAGAGAAAAAATGCACCCATCCAACCGGAACCCAGCCTAACAACACATACCCTTTCTTTTCATACAGGTCTTTAAAATAGGCATCCATTTTTCCGTACACGTGCTGGATTTCTTCATCACTATCAAACAAGAAAGGAAGATCGAGAACCCTCACCTCAGGTAGTATCTGCCCAAGTCCCACTCCCGTGAACCCGGCACCGTGCAATTGGCCGATCCTCATTTTACGAATCACGTCCTTTTCATCCCCAGACACTCCGCCGGGATAAAACCGAAACGCTACATTGCCATCGGTGGCTTTTTTGATTTTGTCAGAAAGCTTGCGCATGGATTTCATCCACGAAGAGCCTTCGGGAGCCAGTGTCGCAAACTTGATGATATGTTTTTTGCCAGCCAGCGCCGGACTTGCAACGACAAGAGGCAATAACGCTGCCAGCAAGATCAGGATACGGGTCATGAAATTAAAATAGCTCATCAATTTGCTCTAAAAGTTTAGCGGCCTTTTTGCGGGCCACTTGATTGGCAAGACGTTGTTCTGGCAAAAGATCGGTCGGAGCCTGTAAAACTGCTTGCAACTGCGACTTAAATAACTCCCTGTCCTGATTCTGCACAGCATAAGTTCTGGCAAAAAACAAATGCGCCAACAAATATTTATTTTCGGTTAACTCTAACGCCTTTTCAAAATGATGACGAGATTTTTCCGGGTTGCCACCGAGCATTTTACTTCGCCCACCATAAAAAGCACCCAGAAACAAATGCGGACCAGCGTAATGGAACGACGGATTCAAGTCATGAACCTTATTCATCAGTTTTTCTAAACGAGGAATATCGGCAAATGCCTCCACCGAGTCCAGATTCTGCATCAACCAACTTCCCCAGCAATGGCCCATCCAGTATAAAGCTGGCTGATGTGAGGTCTGCACTTCATTAAGGGCACCGGACCACTCATCTAAAGAAAGGTCCTGCCATTTTTCCCGGCCCGTCCTGATAATAGTCGCACGCAATGCATAATCCTTACCCCTTTCATATAGAGCGGAGGCTCGTTCAGGTTCTGCATCTTCCAGAAAGCTGAAGGCGTAGCCGCAAAAACCTTCGGCAAGGTTTTCCAGTATCCAGGTATTATCGGGGTCCTGCTTGAGGAGTCCTTCAAGGATTTTCAAATTGGCCGGTATGGCTTGTTCGGCGAGTTCCGGGTCTCTTTCCTCCTGCATGGACAGAACCTGGCTTTCTACAAGTGGCAAGGCAGCCTGAACTGCCATTTGACTGGTAGAGCACCCGGTCAACATCAAACCGAAAAACAAAGCATAAGATTTCATAATTCAATTTTACCAGAACGATCCTATAACGGGTGACTAATATTTTGACATAAAATGGGCCTTTTGCTAACATCCAAACGGGTTATGCCCTGCCCGAGGTGGAGGTCTTTGCCAGTCGAATCCACCTGTTATTCAACGAGAACAATCCCTTATCCTATGACAAAAGAATTGAGTGCCCATGAGCAGAGTTCCAATTGGATGAAAAAGCTTCTTTTCGTACTGGGTACAATACTTGTCGTGGTCGGAATTGTCCGGCAGTGGCCGCTGGCAGGAAAAACCTATATGGAGTTTATAGAAGGAAAGGGTTATCTCGCCCTCATGCTGGGCTTGATCATGATCGTATTGGGTTTCGCAGTTCCCCTCCTGATGGGGGATGAGGACTCTTAAGCTAACAATATAATTTAAAGGTGCGCCATGAGTGATGAAGAAGAAATAGAAGGAGAAGGATTCGTTTTTAAAGACAGCCGTTCCTCACAGCTTTCTGAGGACGAAGCGCAAGACCACGACACCCAGAGTGAAGCTCAACAGGCGGCATCTCCTGAGGGACAGGCGCAACAACCTTTCCAGATCGACTTTTCCACCTTTATCATGTCACTGACTTCATCGGCATTTTACCATCTGGGGGACATTGCTGACCCTGAAACCGGAAAAACCGAAACCAATCTGCCCGCCGTGCAGCAAACGATTGACATGCTTATCATGTTGAGAGAGAAAACACAGAACAACCTCACCGAAGAAGAAGCCAAACTGCTGGAACAACTCATCTATGAATTGCAGATGAAGTTTGTAGCTAAATCAAAAAAGTAATCCCTCTATGTCCCTCAAGACCGATCGGAATGGAATGTTCATCTACGGTATGACCAATACCGATGAACTGGGCGGATTTCTCAAGCACAAGTTTTCTGAACATCAGATCCAGCAAGCCTACGAATATCTGGTAGAAGCCACAGAAGGCGAAGCCCGCGATGAAAAAGTATCGCCACTCAGAGTATTCTGGAAACACCTCAAGAAAGTTTATAACGAAGGTGTGCCGCCCCTGCAATGCCATAGAGGGTGCGCTCATTGTTGTCACACAGGAGTTTCCTGCACACAACTGGAGTGGGATGGCATCCTGAAAAATGCCGAGGAAAACGGTATTGACCTTGATGCGGTAATAGAACGTTCACAGAGAACCATTAAAAAAGTCGACGAGGTTCTTAAAGCAAACAAAAACCTGGATCAGGTGGACTGGCATAGACTGGTCACCAATCAACCCTGCCCGTTTCTCAGTGAAGAGGGTGCCTGCGAGGTTTACGAAGACCGACCTCTGGACTGCCGCATGGTAGTCGCCTTTCGAGGCGTCTGCGAATCGAAAAACCTCGAGCATGCCCAACGCGGCGTGGTGCTTGAAGAAGCCGTTGGTGCCACGGTCATTGCAAAATTGCAACACGACATGACCCCAAAAATCAAACGCCGAAAATTTCGTGGCACACAACCCATCAAACTATTGCAACACTGGCTCATCCTCTGGAAACAGAAAAACCGCTAGCTACTAACCGTAATGGCAGTACTGCATTACCCATAAAGCAAACTGAGCACTCAAGCGCAATACTCTAATATCACCAAAACATGCCTCGCATTGCACAACTGACAGAACCCGGAAAAATTCAGATTCAAGACAGTCCTTCATTGAGGGCCGGGCTCGGTGAAGTGATCATTCAAGTGAAACATGCCGGAATCTGCGGCACCGACCTGGCTCTGTTTCATGGAGACTATCCGGTTCCTCTGCCGCATGTCTGTGGGCACGAATTCACCGGTACCGTCAAACAAGTTGGCGATAGAGTGAACACACAGTGGACCGGCAAAACCGTCACCGCCGAAATCAACAACACCTGTATTGCCTATAACCGCCAGCCACTCTGCTCTGCCTGTAGAAAAGGATTGCCCTCGCATTGTCTCGAAAGAACCGTGACAGGAATCATTCAACACCCCGGAGCCTTCGCCGAAGAAGTAGCGGTTGCAGCCGGAACTCTGCACGAGATTCCTGACTGTGTAGATCCCTTAACGGCAACACTCGCCGAACCTCTCGCTGCCGCGCTGCAAACGTTCAATATGTCACCAATAACCGGGGAAGAAACAATTGTTGTTCTTGGTCCCGGCAGACTCGGTATTCTCGTAGTGTTCGTGGCAGTACTCATGGGCGTGAAGGTCCTCGCTGTATCGAGAAACAAAGCCAAACAGGATAGAGCTTTGGACTTTGGCGCAACATGGGCCTGCTCACCAGACGAAGCGGAAGTATTAATAAAGAAAAATACCGAAGGACTGGGTGCCGATCTGGTGGTGGACACCACCGGCAACCCCGATGGCATCACTCAGGCATTGAAACTGGTACGTCCACGTGGAACAGTGTGCTGCAAAACCACCTGCGGCCTGCCCGCCAGCGGACTCGACATGACAAAACTGGTGGTCGATGAAGTGAACCTGCAAGGATCGCGTTGCGGCCCGTTTGAACCGGCACTGGAGATATTAAAAACCCATCACGATAAATTGAAAAATCTCATCACCTCAACCCGGTCGTTGAACGACACTCAGCAAGCTTTGAAATCAGCAAGCAAAGAAAATAAAGTGGTGATAAACATTGAATAGTCATCCTGAGCCTGTCGAAGGATCTGAAAAATGAGGGTAGTTGAATACCCCCCCTTCGTTCTTATTGAGCCGAGACAACCTTTGGTTCGCCAAACAAAGCTATTGCTAGTTGCGCCCGGCGGCCTCGCCGGAGCCACCTCCACCGGGGGTAAGGATGCGGAGTCGGTCTCCCGGTTGGATATCGAGCTGGCATTTACCTCCTACATCCTGGATGGAGCCATCTTTTTTAATTAAAATATTCCTGCCCTTTTCTCCCGGTGCGCCGCCGTTCAACCCATATGGAGCATGAACCCTGCGCTCTGAAAGGATGGCCACTTTCAGAGGAATGAGAAATTCCAGTTCGCGGATCACTCCGTCACCGCCGTTGAATTTTCCTTTCCCTCCCGAACCTTTGCGAATGGAAAACTCACGCAGAAGGACGGGCGCACGTTGTTCCAGAATTTCAGGATCGGTGATGCGGGTATTGGTCATATGCGTGTGCACGGCGGACTGGCCGTGCCAGTCGGGTCCTGCTCCCGCGCCCCCGGCGATGGTTTCGTAATAAGCGAACTGTTCGTTGCCGAAAGTGAGGTTGTTCATACATCCCTGTGACGCCGCACACGCATTGAAGGCTTTGAAAATAACATCGGTGATACGTTGCGAGGTCAGTACATTGCCCGCCGCCACCGCCGCCTTATCGGAAGGAGCCAGCAGGGAATCGGGTGGAATCACCACTTCGATGGGTTCCAGACAACCCTGGTTGAGTGGAATGTCGTTATCGATCAGACAACGCAGGCAATAGAGAATGGCAGACAGTGTCACGGACCGAGGCGTGTTCAGATTGTTCGGCAATTCTGCAGAAGTGCCGGTGAAATCAAATTTCGCCGATCCGGTTTTGGAATCAATACTGACCTCCAGCTTGATACGGCTGCCTTCATCCATGAAATCTTCCGCCTGCAGGCGCACGGATTTTTCCCCGGCGAATTTTTTTAACAGGTTGCGCACGGATAATCCGGCGTTGTCGCACAGATGTTTCATATAGGCCTGTACCACTTTTAGCGAATGAGTCTCAACCAGTTCGTTAAGGAGGGTGAGACCTTTGCGGTTGGCAGCGATTTGGGCTTTCAGATCCGACAGATTATCTTCCAGGGCGCGGGTTCCTGCATCGGTCAGTATTTTTGTGATTCCCGCTTCTTGAAATTCACCGTTTTCCACCAGCTTGTAACTTTTAATGAAAGCCCCCTCTTCTTCGAGAGATTTCGAGAACGGTGGCATAGAGCCGGGTGTGGTTCCGCCTATATCAGCGTGATGCCCCCGACTGGCAACGAAAAAAATTGGCTTTCCTTCCTGCACAACTGGAGTTATGACAGTGATATCCGGCAGATGACTGCCCCCGGTTGCGGGATGGTTGCTGACCCAGACCTCCTCTTCAGAAATCGGTTGAGGATTCAACTTGATCTGATGTCGAACCGCTTCGCCCATCGAACCGAGATGCACAGGCTGATGCGGAGCATTGGCAACAAGGTCTCCCTGCGGCCCGAATATGGCACAGGAAAAATCCAACCGTTCTTTTATATTGGTAGAAACGGCGGTGCGTTGCAGAACACGCCCCATTTGTTCTGCGATAGACATGAACCGGGAACCGAACAACGACAACTGCACCGCATCCAGTTCAGACCCAATGGATCTGGCGGGGAGCGATTGCAATTCTATTTCGACATCGCCGTAATCGGTAAGTGTAGCTTTACAACTGGGCTCTACCAGAATGGTTGAAGTGTCCTGAATGAGGATCACCGGGCCTTCCACCACCTGTCCTGCTACCAGAGACTCCAAGTCGTAGACGGGGGTCTCCTGCCAGTCATCGGAAAAATAGCAGCGCTTGTGGGTAAGAAGGTTTGGGTTAGCATTGGTTTCCGTCAGAGGTACTTGTATGGGCAATGGGGATTTCCCCTCGGCCCGCACCCGGATCGCCTCCACCCGTATTTTTCGATTTGGTGGGTTGAAGCCAAACTCCTGCAGGTGCATGTTGCTGAATGAATCGGAATAGCTTTCCTCCTTTGACTCGCGCACCATCAAGGTCGTATCAGAACCCTCATAACGCATATTCAGGAAGCGTTGCACCTCAATAGAAAAATCTCCCTTTTGCTTTAGTTCCGCAACTGCTTTGTCTGCCAGAGTTTCTAGTCTGGACTCCAGACTGGCTGGGTTTTCATCATTTACAGGTTCTTCTTTATCCACCACAACATCGGCCAGTCCCATTCCATAAGCCGAGAGCACTCCCGCGAACCTGCTGATGAAAATTCTGGAGATACCCAGAGTCCGCGCGATGGCGCAGGCGTGCTGGCCTCCAGCCCCGCCGAAGCAGGACAGGATATGATCGCGAGCATCGTGGCCCCGCGAACCGGTGATTTCGTGAATGGCCCGAGCCATATTTTCATTGGCGACTTCTATGAAACCATGAGCCACCTCCTCAATC